>JBNLCS010000312.1:0-5828 GCA_050303935.1 Bacteroidales bacterium | reverse complement strand
CAATATATAATATTATGATGTGAACATACGAAAAAAAGTGAAAAACATTAAAGCTTATAGCTAATTTTTATCAAGTTTTTAACTTTATTAATAAAATAGAAATTAATATCGGAATAATTGCTGGAAAGAAAGTGATAATTTAAAAATTAAATACTAATAAATGGCAGACGGAGATAAGATTATTAAGGTGAATATTGAAGAGGAAATGAAATCGGCCTACATCGATTATTCGATGTCGGTTATCGTTTCCAGGGCACTTCCTGATGTAAGGGACGGCCTTAAACCTGTGCACAGAAGGGTGTTATATGGCATGTCGGATCTGGGGCTAGCTTCTAACAGGCCGTATAAAAAATCAGCCCGTATAGTGGGAGAGGTGTTGGGAAAATATCACCCGCATGGTGACACATCTGTTTATGATGCCATGGTGCGTATGGCACAGCACTGGTCGTTGCGTTATCCGTTGGTTGACGGGCAGGGAAATTTTGGATCGGTGGACGGTGACAGTCCGGCAGCTATGCGTTACACAGAAGCAAGGCTACGGAGAATTTCAGAGGAAACATTATCAGACCTTGACAAAGAAACAGTTGACTTTCAGTTAAATTTTGATGATTCACTTGAAGAACCTTCGGTTTTACCAACCCGTATCCCAAATTTATTAGTAAACGGTGCCAGTGGTATAGCGGTTGGAATGGCAACCAACATGCCCCCGCATAATTTACGGGAAGTGGTGGATGCCATTGTTGCGTATATCGACAACAGGGAGATTGAGATAGAAGAATTGGCCCAACATGTAAAAGGGCCTGATTTCCCCACCGGGGGAATTATTTACGGCGTACAGGGGGTACGTGAAGCATACGAGACCGGGAGGGGCCGGGTAATTGTCAGGGCCAAGACCGAGGTAGAACAAACCCCTTCAGGTAGGGACATGATCGTTGTAACCGAAATCCCTTATCAGGTAAATAAGGCAGAAATGATCAAAAAGACTGCCGACCTTATTAATGAAAAGAAAATTGAAGGGGTTTCATATATAAATGATGAATCAGACCGGAATGGAATGCGCATTGTCATCATCCTGAAGAAGGATGCTGTTGCTAATGTAGTATTGAACAAACTGTATAAATATACCCAATTACAAACCAGTTTCAGTGTAAACAACATTGCCCTGGTAAACGGACGGCCACGTATCCTGAACCTGAAACAAATGATCAGGTATTTTGTAGACCACAGGCATGAAGTGGTAGTGCGCCGCACCCAATATGAATTAAAACAGGCCAAGGACAGGGCGCATATTCTTGAAGGGTTGTTGATAGCCCTTGATAACCTCGATGAAGTGATCAACCTTATAAGGGGATCAAAAACCCCCGAAGAAGCCAGGGAAGGGTTGATGGAGAAATTCGGCCTTACAGAAATTCAGGCACGTGCCATACTTGATATGCGTTTGCAGCGGCTGACCGGACTGGAGCGGGACAAAATAAGGGATGAATACCAGGAATTACTAAAAACCATTGAATATTTAGAAAGGATATTGGCTGAGGAAGACCTTAGAATGACCATTATTAAGGATGAATTGATTGAGGTGAAAGAAAAGTATGGAGATGAACGCCGTACCGAAATTATCCCCAATGCTGAAGAATTTAACCCCGAGGATTTTTATGCTGATGATGACATGATCATCACAATATCGCATATGGGATATATTAAACGCACCCCACTTGGTGAATTCAGGACACAAAACAGGGGAGGTGTAGGGTCTAAAGGGTCAACTGCCAGGGACGAAGATTTTCTGGAACATCTTTTTAGTGCCACTATGCATAATACCATGTTGTTTTTTACCGAGAAAGGAAAGTGCTATTGGCTTAAAGTTTACCAGATACCTGAGGGTACCAGGACTTCAAAAGGCAGGGCAATTCAAAACCTGATAAATATTGAACCTGATGATAATGTTAAAGCTTTTATTAATGTAATATCCCTTAAAGATGATGATTACTTGAAGAATAACTTTATTATACTTTGTACAAGAAAAGGAGTAGTCAAGAAGACCAACCTGGAAGCGTTCAGCCGTCCGCGCCAAAATGGAATAATGGCCATTAATGTACGGGAAGGGGATACCTTGCTGGAAGCTAAACTGACCAATGGAAGTAATGATATTGTAATGGCTGTAAAATCAGGTAAGGCTATCCGTTTTAATGAAGCCAACGTAAGGCCCATGGGAAGGACTGCTGCAGGTGTACGGGGCGTGACCCTGGCCGGGCCAAACGATGAAGTAATTGGCATGGTGTGTATTGATGAAAACAAACCGTCGTTGCTGGTGGTTTCGGAGAAAGGGTACGGTAAAAGGTCGGAAGTGGATGATTACCGTATTATTAAACGCGGTGGTAAAGGGGTAAAAACACTTAACGTAACGCAAAAAACAGGTAAACTTATTGCCATTAACGCGGTAACCGATGAAGATAACCTGATGATTATTACAAAAAATGGTATTACTATCAGGCTGGAAGTAGCCGGTTTACGAATAATGGGAAGGGCCACACAAGGTGTCAGGCTTATTAAAATGCGTGCCGATGATGAAATTGCAGCGGTTGCACGTGTCCCGGCATCTGATGATAATGAGATAATAGAAGGTGAGGGGGCGGAAAGTGTTGAAAACAATGATTCAGGCCCCGATGTTGAATAATATGCTATAAAATATGGCAAACTATTTGATGTTATTTGTTAAAAAATTTATTTTTGGCTAACATTACAAAAATGAACTAATAATTATCTGAAATGAAAAAGTTAAAATACACACTATTACTGGCGATTACATTTGGTTTGATATGCGGGGTAAAGGTACAGGCCCAGGGTGAAACAGTTCAGGACCCAAACCTTTTGTTTAAATCGCTTGAAAAAAGATTCGCTAATAGCGATAAACAAATTGTCCACCCGAAAAAGAGTTTAAAAGCTTCTACCTGGATAAAAAGGGGGGATTTATTGATCGATATTTTTAATAATGATCAGAATCCGGAATTGTTGAAATTAGGAACAACAAAGGAAAGGGTTAAAATATATTTTAAAGAACCGGATCAGGAAACCACGGAAATGGTAAATAATGAAAATAAGGAAGTTTTCATATACCCGAGGTTAAAAGTTTATTTTACCGATAATTTGGTTACAGACTGGAAAGTGACCGAAATGGTAACAGAGAAACCATTGTTTAAAGCGTACGAAGCATTTAAAAAAGCAATAGAACTTGATCCGGAAAGCGCTGAAAAAATCTCATCAAGTATAGATAAAATAAAAAGCGTGGCAGAAAGGGAAGCGGCCATGGATTTTAGGCGGAGGGATTATGAAGAAGCAATGGCTAATTTTGAGCTGATTTATAATGTTGTTAATTTAAAACCTGAGGCCGAACGTTATGTGGATACGGCCAGCATATACAATGCCGGATTGGCAGCAAGTAATGCCAAAAAGTATGACAAAGCAATTGAATATTTCTCAGTAGCTAAAAAATACAATTACGGCGGATCAGATTTATATATTTTAATGAAAGATGCCTATATTAAGCTTGGCGATACCACTAAAATTTTACCATTGTTAAAGGATGGTTTTCAACAAAATCCTGATAGTAAGGATCTTATTGTTGAATTAACCAATTATTATCTGAATACAGGACAGGAGAAGGAAGCACTGGAATATATCAAGCTGGCCAAAGAAAAAGACCCAAATAATGTGTCGTATTATGATGTTGAAGGAAGTTTGTACGATAAAATGGGTGAAATAGATAAAGCAATAGTGGCCTATGAAGCTGCAATTGATATGGATCCTGAACGGTTTATTGCGTATTACAACCTTGGTGTTATCCATTGGAATTTTGCTGTAAGTTACATTGACACGGCAAATAGTCAACCAAACACAACAAAAGGGCAAAAGGATTATGAAAAATATTTGGATTTAGCCACAAAGGAACTTGAGAAAGCGGTTCCGTATATGTCTAAAGGATTAGAAATAGCTGAAAAAGAATATAAAGCTGCCCCAAACGATAAAGATGCTTTGGGTAATTATAAAGGAACATTGGAAACTTTAAAGAATATTTACTTCAGGTTGCGAAACACAAGCGAAGAATATAAAAAGAACTTAGAAGCAGTAGAAGCGAAGTTGAAGAGTTTAAAACAACAGGGATAAAATATAATTAGGGGAGAAAAAAACTCCCCTTAATTTAAGTTATTTCTATTTAACATAATATTAATTATGGGACAAACGTAGAAAATTTGCGGCCAGACGCGCAGCGCTGGTTAACATAATAACAGATATGGCGACCACGCCTTGGCGTGGTTCCATATCGACTGTTATTATGTTAAAGCAAATTTTCGGCTCGTTACCGCATATCGTCTATAAAATATTTCAAATATTAAAACCTCACGTGCTTTAAAATCCAACAAGCAAATTTTCCCAACCGTTCAACTCAAATTTGTCAACCATAATTACTCACAAAATAATTTTTATAATAAGGTGTTTCCCGATTTCGGGACAAGCTGTGATCCGCATTCGCGGATTCATATTATATTAAATAGCACTCACGTGCACGTTTTCTAAAAACAATCTTACCTGAACGCTTGCGTGTTTGCTCCCATAATTACTTCGCTACGCTCAGTGAGCTCACAACGCTTTGCTGTTCGGTTAGTCATTATAACTTGTCCCGCCTTTTCGGCGGGATTAAATAGCCACACATCTGACCCTAAATGCTTTTAAAAATTCTTTTTTTGAAAAGATAAAAAAGTATTTTTATGCGCATTGCCATCGCAACGTCAGCTGCATTATCAATTATAATTGCCTTCGCACAAAAGTTTTTTACGTTCCGGATTATCGACAACGATTTGTTTCCAGGAATCGCAAGAGTATTTGCAAATTCTTAGTCAGCATTGTTCACCGAAGCCTTAGCGAAGGTGAATTTGCAATACACTTGCTACGTTTCGGATTACATTTATCACTTCTTTTCTTTTTTCTTGATAAAAAAGAAACAATCCCGATCAAGAACCTTGTTGGTTTTGATGTTTCAAAACCTTACAAGTTCTAAATCGGGACAAGAAAAAAATAATTCCGGCACGCTCTTGCTGTTCTTAACGGTTTTTGTGTTACGTCCACAAAAACCTAAACAGCAATTCACCCACGTCGGCTGCTATTTTTTTCTGGGCCAACGCACCTTATAACTAAACATATTATATTATAAATAAGAATGTTAACTAGTCTTCTAAATGATTTATGTTTTTATTAGATTTAAATCTCTACCGTACAAAGTATTTTGAATAATAACACATAAAGGGTTACTAAATTTTTTCACATTTTATTAACATGAATTGATTAAATATTGATAACCAATTATAAATCAATATGATATTTTTGTAATCAAAAAAAATTGGGTTTTCAACATAATCTTTTCACTTTTTTGAAATTGTTAATTGTAATCATTTCATTTTATGGATGTTACATCATAAAGTTAATAACTATAAATATTTGTTAATAAATACGAAGCAACAAATTATGGTATAAATTCAGGTAGTGCTTAAATTTGTTAGCAATCCTTTTCACTAAGGACAAGAAGGAAGACGGGTCCATTCCGGACGCCTTCCTTAGATGTTTGGGATTATTAAAATGGTTCGACGCCATTTGAAATGAGGGTTCCCAGCCCTCATTTTTTTTATAATATTCTTTTTACTTTATTTATGTGTCTAATTTCATCTTTTAAATTCTGTGTAAAAATATATCATATAACAAATTGTTACAATATTTGAAGAGCATTAATATCAACTATTGGACACTTTTATTAACAATTAATAATTTTGCATTCTATA
>JBNLCS010000311.1:0-9956 GCA_050303935.1 Bacteroidales bacterium | reverse complement strand
AATAATCGATTGCAATCGATAGCGAGTTCAGGTCAGAATTATAGCGGTCATTGATAAGTGTACAACCATTCAAACCGTCTTTCTGTTGTAACCTCATTTCCACAGGATGCAGATCTTTAAAAATGGAACTTATTTCATTTTGTTGAAATTTTAGATGTATCAGGAGGCACCATACATGAATAGCATTTTCAATGGAACCCCTATCGGTAAAAGGAATTTTAATATGCAAATTTTCATCGTTGAAAACAGACGAAATAGTTGTTATACCTTTTGATACTTCAACATTTTTAATATTTAAATCACCCATACCTTTAAATGACCATGTAAAGCTATTGATGTGGCCTGATTTTTTTTGAACCACTTCATCTATTACCTGATGGTCTTTACAGTAAATAAGTATTTTTGAATTTTTAAAAAGCCTGATCTTTTCTTCGGCTTTTTGGGTAAGGGTGTCAAAGTTCTCCTGATGGGCATCTCCAATATTAGTAAAAATTCCTATTTCCGGTTTTAAAACCCTTTCAAGTTTCTCCATTTCATCTTTCATCGAGATCCCTGCTTCAAAAACGGCAAAGTTGTTTTCTTTCTCCATATTCCACACCGAAAGCGGGACCCCTATCTGAGAATTATAACTCCTTGGGTTTCGTACCAAATTGTATTTATTGGCCAATGCCTGGTATATCCACTCTTTAATAATTGTTTTACCATTACTTCCTGTTACTGCAACCACAGGATAGGTAAAGTTTTTTCTATGTGCAGCAACTAATTTTTGTAGGGCATGAACCGCATTTGCAACCCGAAAAACATTGGCATTCTCATATATAGGGGGTTCCACATCTTCCTCTATTACAAAATTTTTTACCCCTGCTTCAAATAAATTGTTGATATATGAGTGCCCGTTATGATGATTTCCATTAATTGCAAAAAACAATGTTTTGTCAGGATTAATCAACCTGCGACTGTCAGTAAGTAAGAATTCAATATCCCCTTCACATTTAATATGCGAATTGCAGTTCAAAATAGTTGAAATTTGCATGGGACTATAACAAGGCATATTATTTATCTCTTTGTTTATTATAACATGATCTGCATAAAGGCGTGTATTCTCCTTTTTCCCCCAGCATGATCTTTTCTTTATTGGCAGTTTTTCTAAAAGAGAAGTTTGCAAGGTCCCCGCATTCTGTGCAAATGGCATGTAACTTTGTAATATACTCAGCAACACATAACAAATCAGGCATGGAACCAAACGGGTTTCCTAAAAAATCCATGTCTAAACCGGCAACAATAACCCGTTTCCCTTTATTCGCAATCTTTAAACAAACATCGGTCAACCCATTATCAAAAAATTGGGCTTCGTCAATACATACAACTGGAATATCATTGACCAAATCCAATATTTCAGCAGCTTTATTTACCTGAACAGAGAATTCTCTTGTTTTATTATGTGAAACAATATTATTTTCAGAAAACCTTTTATCAACAACAGGCTTAAAAACGATAACATCCATATTCGCAATTTTTACCCGGTTTATCCTGCGTATAAGCTCCTCAGTTTTCCCTGAAAACATAGAACCCGTAATTACTTCTATCCAACCTTTACCTAAATGAATATGTTTGTTCTGTTCAAGAAACATAAAAAATTGCTTGGTACTAAATTATTGGCTAAAATAGTAAAGAGTTTTTACATGCAAACCCTCATAAATGGATTTAATATGAAACATCCGTGATAATAAAGTTGAACGCACACCGCTGTTATTATCTTTATGTACCTTTCATGTAACTGCTAAAATAAAATACAAACATGTAAACTTATTCAACTTTACAATAGAAGATGGTCGAGGATGGAATGCATAAAAAATTTTTAACAGGCAAAAAACGATCACATTTTAGCAATAAGTTTTTATTTACTTTGTTTTAGTAACAAGAAGTGCATAAAGATTTGATATTTGTGCCATATATTGATGAATAGCTATAACTTTGAAAAAAAATTCAATATGAATACACTAAATACAATCAAAATATTTGAAGCTTTTGACGAATTGTGTGTGCTCTTAGAAAACCTCAAAAGAACAGGAAACCTGTCTTTAATTGAAAAGGATATTACCCTGGAAAAACTCCGGCAAATGTATGTTTTAGTAAACAAGTTGGAAAGCTTCGACAACATTCATGGACCATCGCCTGTTAAAAAAGAAGTGCCACCCACAGCTGAACCAGAAAAGCAAAGTAATGTTGTACCACCTACACATCCTGAATTAAATCAGGAAAAAGAAGATGTTGCGGAAGTTGAAACGAATACAGGCAAAGAGGAACCATTATCTATTTCCGAAGAACAAAATCAGGGAACAGCGGAAAAGAAAAAGAGCAATACGGTTGGTGATAAATATCAGGGCAGCCGTAACTTTATGAATGAACATATTTCAGCAAATCACCCATCCAAAGATATTTCAGGAAAACTGCAATCAAAAAAAGTAGATGATATAGGAAAAGCAATTGGGCTAAATGATAAGTTTTTATACATCAATGAATTGTTTAACGGTGACTCTGTTTTATACAAACAAACCATTGAATCGTTAAATAATACTGATGATCTTGATACAGCCATTTCTATGTTGCAAACTAAATTTAACTGGGACAGGGATGATGAAAATGCCTTAAAATTCATGGATATTGTAAAAAGAAAATTTTTATAACATATGGGGAAATTAACACTGGTACCCACTCCCATTGGCAATTTAAAGGACATTACCCTGAGGGCCCTGGAAATATTACAAAACTGTGAATTAATTCTTGCTGAAGACACGCGCAAAACAAAAGTGTTGTTAAAACACTACGAAATTAAAACGCCCCTTGAGCCTTTTCATAAATTTAATGAGCACAAGGTATTGGAAAACACGTTAAGAAAAATAGTAAACCGTGATAACACGGCTTTGGTAAGCGATGCAGGTACGCCAGGGGTATCCGACCCCGGGTTTCTGCTTGTAAGGGCCTGTATTGAAAAAGGGATTGAAGTAGAAACATTGCCCGGGGCAACTTCTATAATACCTGCCCTGGTGAACTCTGGATTACCATGTGACCGTTTTGTATTTGAAGGGTTTCTGCCACCTAAAAAAGGAAGGAACAAAACATTAACACGTTTAAAAAATGAAGAAAGAACAATCGTTTTGTTTGAATCTCCATATCGCCTGCTAAAAACGTTGCAACAGCTTAAGGAGTTTTTAGGGGAAGAAAGAAGAATCTGTGTTTCGCGTGAGCTTACCAAAATATATGAAGAAAATGTAAGGGGACAAATCGGTGAGGTAATTGCTGAATTTTTAACCAGAAAAGAAATCAAAGGTGAGGTTGTAATTACAATTGAAGGCTCTAACTAATGCTTTAAGCTGTTTATTTACTATGGTAACCGTATGCTAACTTTTCCAATACGTATATTTATTTATATTCTAATATTTCTTAATATACTTCACAACTAACCATTACTAACTGTACGTGAGATCAATATAATTTCATCAATACTCAAACTGCTATCCGGAAATATATTTTCCGGAATAGCTTTACCCGATATCTCCACAGCCCTATACCTTTTACAGGATCTATAATTTTTTTCGCCTGCCATGCAATAAGCTGCTTTATACGTCTGGCCCTTCTTCTTGTTCATAAAAATATTTTGCTGAAAAATTGGGCATTCTTCAAGCAAAGGGCATTTTTTACTTTTCATGACTACTAAAAATAAGCCTGTAAAGTTAATGGCTTATTCCAAAACTCCGTCCCAGATAAAATACCGTTGGTCAAAAATTTCTAAAGCAGGCCTTGACCCGAAGACTCCAAATACCGAAGAACCACTACCTGACATGGATGCATATAGGGCACCCGCTTCAAACATCTCATTTTTTAGTTTTTCTAACTCAGGATAAATTTTGAAGACAGAAAGTTCAAACTGGTTCTTAACATTCCCGTTCCAGCTACCAATATTTTGCAATACGGCATCCTTTAGCGATACAACCGGTTTCTCAGGTGTAACACCGGCATAAGCTTCTTTTGTTGAGACAAAAACATGCGGGTACACGATAACAACATATTTTCCGGAAAGTGAAAAATCAATTTCAGCAAACTCATCTCCTTTCCCACTGGCATACAGAGCTTTATTGTATATAAAAAACGGACAATCACTGCCTAGATCGGCAGCCAGCCAGGCAAGTTCTGCATCGCCCAATCCAAGGTCAAAATGCGCATTCAACCCTTTTAGCATAAAAGCACCATCGGATGAGCCCCCTCCTAAACCTGCCCCAATAGGTATAATCTTATTCAGGTGAATATGTACAGGTGGAATATCAAAACGGTTTTTTAAAATATTGTAAGCCTTAATACAAAGGTTGTTTTCATTATCCCCGATTTCAATACCACTGTTTTCAAATTTGAGTTTCCCATCAGGGGCTTCGATAAATTCAAGAATATCTGTTAATTTCACAGGATAAAACACGGTTTCAATATTATGAAAACCATCATGTCTTTTCTCGAGAATATTTAAACCAATATTAACCTTTGCATGTGGAAAAAGAACCATAAATAGTAATATTATTCACAATCAAATTTAGATTAAAATATGGATTCATTTCCTAAGATAACATAAATAAAGGGTTTGAAAAATTTATCAACAATATTTTAACATCAAAAATGATGTTTGGTTAATAAGAATAATTTATAAAATAAGCAGGTAATTTTATTTTTGAACTCCTAATTAATTTTGAATGGCAGTAAAAAATAATAATAGTAGAAGCAAAGAGCAAGATAACCTGGAGTTTGGAAAAATGCCACCCCAGGCAGTTGAATTGGAAGAAATTGTGCTTGGGGCAATTATGCTTGAGAAAGATGCTGTATTATCAGTTATAGATATACTTAAACCTGAAAGTTTTTATAAAGAAGCCCATCAGAAAATATTTGCTACTGTGGTAGGATTATCATCCAATGACTTACCAATTGATATTCTCACAGTTACAGAGGAATTGCGTAAAAAATCATTGATTGAAGAAGTTGGGGGACCTTTCTATATCACCCAGCTTACCAACCGGGTTGCCTCTGCCGCCCATATTGAATACCATGCCCGTATTATCGCACAAAAACATATACAGCGTGAACTAATCCGGATATCAACAGAAATTCAAAACAGGGCTTTTGATGAAAGCATTGATGTTGACGACCTGCTGGACTATTCTGAAAATGCACTTTTCCAGGTGGCAGAAGGAAACATCAAAAAGGAATCTGCAAAAATAAATGTCTTGGTCAGTGAAGCGATCAGACAAATCGAAATAGCTTCCAAACGTGACGATCACTTAAGTGGGGTACCTTCAGGATTTACTAGGCTCGACAGGATGACAAGCGGATGGCAAAGATCAGACCTGGTAATTGTAGCGGCCCGCCCTTCAATGGGTAAAACTGCATTTGTATTATCCATGACGCGTAACATGGCAATTGAGCACAAAAGACCGGTTGCAATATTTTCACTGGAAATGTCGTCGGTGTCATTGGTAAACAGGCTTATTGTGGGAGAAACAGAATTACCGAGTGAGAAAATACGAAATGGAAAACTGGAAGATTACGAATGGGAACAACTGGACTATAAAATTAAAGACCTTGTTGATGCCCCTATATATATTGATGATACCCCGGGTATCTCCATTTTTGAGTTGCGTGCCAAATGCCGTCGGTTGAAAATGAAACACGACATCCAAATAATAATTATAGATTACCTGCAGCTTATGTCGGGGCCGCCGGAAACCAAAGGCAACAGGGAACAAGAAGTGAGCATGATATCCAGGGCATTAAAAAGTATTGCAAAAGAGCTTGATGTCCCTGTAATTGCTTTATCACAGCTTAACAGGTCGGTTGAAGTACGCTCAGGAAGTAAACGCCCACAGCTATCTGACTTAAGGGAATCCGGTGCCATTGAACAAGATGCCGATATGGTAGTTTTCATCCACAGACCTGAAAAATACGGTATTACCGAAGATGAAGAAGGAAATTCCACCATCGGTATGGCCGAGATAATACTGGCCAAGCACAGGAACGGGGCTATAGGGGACGTACCTCTGCGTTTCAGGGCAGAACTTGCTAAATTCCAAGACCTGGAAGAAGACTTTGTGCCGCCATCAATAGCTATGGGCGAAGTTGAAACGGCACCTTCAATAACGTTGAGTTCCAGAATGAACGAAGATTTTAGCAAACCGCAAAGCTCAAACAATGATTTTCTGCCTAATTTTGGGTTTGATGGTGGTGAAGACCCCCCTTTTTAAATAAGTCTCAGCAGCACTAAGTAGTGTTTGTCCATAATGTCCGATCTCTGCTTTGTTGCTCAAATTTTAAATCCTCGAATGCTCTAGTATACTGCAGTTTAAAATTATCGCACGCCCTGCCTAAGGCAAGCAGGCTTGATCTCGAACATTCTGAACTAAACACTCGACTATATGGTCAGAGACTAAGTAGATTTTTCTAATGGCATTTTTGGGTTAATTTAACAAAGTTTCTACCGTTTCTTTCTCTTTTTTAAAAAAAGGGATGTACTTTTATTCCTGCTATTTATCCGGAAGTAAAAATTTGATTATAAATAGTAATCGCACGGGGTTAAACAAAGCATAGTGATTTAGGTTTAGTAAAACTGTATACCCTTACCGGGTTATTACCAATTATGAAAAAATTCATACCATATAAACATTTTTTAGTTGTTTTTTTTCTTTTACTGGAAGGATATATTGCCAATGCCGGTATAGAGAGCCTGCTCATTACTGAAATATGTCCGGTAAACGAACAGGTTGTTGTAGATGAATATGGGGAATATGCCGACTGGATAGAAATTTATAATAGCGGAAGTACCGATGTTAACCTTTCTGGAATTTATATAACTGACGATCCATCAAATATATTAAAACATAAAATAGCAACAACGGATCTTGTTGTGCCTTCCGGGCAATACTTTCTTTTATGGGCAGATGATACTAGTAACAAAGGCAACAAACATTTACCTTTTAGCATTTCTGAGAACGAAAAAATAATATTATATAGTCCGGCATATGGAATTATTGACAGTATTTCTGTAAAAAATGCTATAAAAAACGTCTCCCTGGGAAAAACTTCCCTCTCAAAAAATGCAGATATAGTACTGTATACAACACCTACACCCGGCGATACAAATAAAACGGAATATTTCAAAGGGATAACAGGTACACCCGTTTTTAATATCAACGGAGGGTTCTACAATTCAAACAAATCTGTTAGCCTGCAATATACGGGTTCAGATTATTCAATATATTATACTACGAACAGCCACGATCCGGTTCCCAGTGAACCAGGGACCTATGTTTATACCGGACCTATCGATGTTAAATCTACCACTGTGATAAGGGCGCGTTGCTATCAAACCGGATATTTGCCAGGTAATATCGTCAGTAATACGTATTTTATAAATACTTCTTATTCACTTCCGGTATTGTCCATGGTAACAGATCCTGATAATTTATTTGGTATCACGGGTATTTATGACAATTATTATGCTGAAGGCCGGGAGTGGGAGCGTTTTGCACAACATCAGTATTTTGAAAACGGAAAACTGGTGTTTGATGTAAATTCCGGCATTCGGATCCAGGGCGGGACATCGGTTTTCATGGACAAGAAATCGTTCAGGTTACATTTTCGCAAAGAATATGGTAATGAACAGTTTGAATACCCCCTGTTTCATAATTCTGATTTAAAAAGCACTAAAAATATTGTGTTAAAAGCCGGTTATGACGATGATTTACAAATGGAAACCGGAACATTGGTACGCGACGCCCTGTCCACTGAACTATGGAGGAAAATGGGCCACCTTTCTTCCGGTTCTGAATGGGCCGTGTTAACCATTAATGGGCAATTTTGGGGAATTTACAACATCAGGCAAAGTATTGATGAAGATTTTTTAATTAACCATTTGGATAATGAAAACTTTGACATGATACGGTTTCAGCCTTATCAGGCTGATTTAAAACATGGCACATGGGAAGAGTGGGACCATCTGTTTTCTTTTGTTAGTAACCAGGGTTTCTTTTCAAACACAAGCTATGAATCAATAAACAAAATAATGGACCTTGATATGTTTATTGACCTGATGGCATTTGTGCATTGTTCAAATTACAGGACCTGGGTATGGGGGGCTTCTTGTTACAAAGAAAAAAATGCAACAAGTAAATGGAAATGGCTGATATGGGATACCGACAGGGCATACACCGATTATTACTGGGACGGATTTTACGCGTACAATGACCACCCTCAGTACGACCGGGGCTGGCCAAACATAATCCCTTATAAACTCACAGAAAACCGTTTAATAAGAAATGAATTAATTAACAAGACCGCTGATCTGTTAAATTCAATGTTTGTTCCCGCGAATGCAATTGATGTTCTTGATTCAATAAAAAATATCATTGCCCCTGAAATTGAAAACGAACAATCACGCTGGAATTCATACATCGACTGGGACTATAATGTGTATACTGTTGAAGAATTCCTGGAACTAAGACCTGATATAGTAAGACAGCAGATATCTGATTATTTTGGCTTGTTTAAAACATATCAACTTACATTAAAAATTAACGGGAAAGGAAAGATAAAATTAAATTCGTTGGTTATTAATTCCCCAACATGGATGGGTACTTACTATGAATCTGTTCCGTTAAAAATGGAAGCAATGCCCGCGGCAGGATACTTATTTGACGGATGGAGTAATGGTAATACCAATACCCGTATCAATAATTTTAATGCCTCATCAAACAGCACATTAACCGCCAACTTTATCCCCGATACCACTACTGTATATAATGTTATGGTTAATGAAATCATGTATAACCCCTCTGATAGCTTGGTTTCAGGGGAATGGTTTGAGATATACAATAACAATGAAGGTAGTGTTAATTTGTCAAGATGGTTCATCAGCGACCAAAACAATTTAAGAAAATTCATGCTTCCAGAGGGAACTTACCTGAACCCAAAAGAATACCTTGTGGTAGCAGAAGACCTTGAAAAGTATATGGCCGTTTTTCCTGACACTAAATTAGTCACTGGCAGTTATGGTATGGGTGAACAGGCATTTGGATTAAATAACAATGGTGATTGCATACGGTTATATAAATATGACTCGGTGCCGATAGATGAAGTTTGCTATGAAACTTCATATCCATGGCCGGCTAATGCTGATGGACAAGGACCAAGCCTGCAACTTAAACACCCAACGCTTGATAATGCAAACGGGTTAAATTGGGATATTTCATCAATCCCCATGTATACCCCCGGCTCGGTGAATATCTTTAATTCAGTGCCTGCCGGTTTGTTTTCAAGTGAGCAAAATGATGTTGTTATATTCCCGAATCCATGTGATAAATACTTGTATATAAATGTATCGGCAAATCAAGACCGACCATATTCAATATATGCTTTTGACGGCAAAATTGTACAACAAGGAATAATAAACAAAAGAATGAAACTTGTTGATACAAGCGTGTTAAAAAACGGGATATACTTGTTACACATTAAAAACCAGCAAACCGGAATAGATAAAACCTGTAAATTGACGGTACAACATTAAACCGGTGGTTTAAGGTAAATGGAAATATGCTAAAACCAGTAAAGTAAAACCGAGGATTAATTTTAACCGGTGCAATGATCATTTCTAGTATACTTTTTTATTTGTTAGACCTGAAAGGTTTTTGAAACCTTTCAGGTCTGAACGGTTATTATAAACAATTTTTATCCTTTTATCCCTTTTTTTAATATGCAGTTACATCTAACCCGGTATGTAGCTACATCTCACCTATTTTGTAGTTACATTGGGGCATGAATGTAGTTACATAATCAGAAAACTGATTTTTTCTGTTTCTTTTGCTTTTCGTGAAAATTTCACAGTTCAATTCAACCTTTTATTTACCATAATTTGGAGAAATATA
>JBNLCS010000310.1:0-2480 GCA_050303935.1 Bacteroidales bacterium | reverse complement strand
CCAAAAATGTTATTAGAAAGATCTAATTGGCATTTTTGCCCTACGCACTATTTTAGGTTTGTAATCCACATTAGGGGGCCACGGTTTTTTTTCTTATATAGAATTCAAGTAAATAATTTGTTTTGTTGTACATATTTGTGTATTTAGATTTATCGGTTTATTTACTTTTTATATCCCTTGTTAACACTGTTTGTTCAGGTAGTTTATACGTATATTTATCTGCTGTGCTGGGTATTAATACCCATAAAATCAAGGTGTTGAAATATGTTATATCGTTTTGTTAATTCAAATTCACTTTTTATCAAATCTAATTTATGGTTAATGTAAATAACAAATCTCTTTTACTTAAATAAGCGTTTATGTAAAAAAAGATTTGGTTATGGTTGGATGGGTCAAAAATAGAATTGAAATCAAAACTAAGTTCTCTCGAAAACTAAGAAAACTGATCTTCGGTTCCAGGTTACAATTTTCCGCACTTATTCTTCTATCGTTTGTTTTAAGTGGATATCAGGGTAAATTAATAAATTTTACAGAAAGTAACCACGAGGAGTATCATGAGGTATTTCAGGCCCAAATAGGTCAGTTTTTAAGCAATGGTGTTTCAATTGAATTTTCAAAAGATGAGTTTGAGATGTTCCCCGGGGTTATTGAAGCTTTTTATAAAAAGAATGAATACCAGCCGTATTGGACATTGAATTATCAATTAAACAACAAGGCAGAAACATATATAAAACTATTATCAACGGCATATTATTACGGGCTTGATTCCAATGAGTATTACATAGCATATATCAGGGAAATAAATGATGACCTGCACAGGGAAAACAACTATGCAAAACTGGCACAAATCAGGGTTAAAGCTGAAGTATTATTAACATATAGTTCAGTAAGGTTTTTAAACGCCCTGGAAAACGGGGTATTGGCTGAAAGGGCTACCAATTATAACTTAGATAGTTTACAAATAGATAAATTATCTACTTACATTATAGAAGGCAGTGTTTCAAATGATTTTCAAAATCACTTGTTGTCATGTCAACCCGACGTATTGCCCTACACGAGATTACAAAAAGGCCTCGAGAAATTTTTAAAATCAATTGAGGTGAACCATTCGATAAAGGAAATTCCAAATGTTAAGGATAACCCTGAAAAAGCCAAAAAAACGGCCATTAATATTTTAGCATCATTATACCCCTCAGTTGAGATAAACAATGATAAGGAATATGTTATAGCACTAAAAATGTTTCAACGGTTACACGGTTTAAATCAAAGTGGAACACTTGATAAAAAAACGTGTAAAGCCCTAAGTATGGGTTCAAAAGAACGGTATCAGAAGATTGCCATGAACCTTGAAAGGTTGAGACAGGAAAAATGGTCGTCCAATTCATATATCCTAGTTAACATTCCGGCTTTCAAATTAAGGATTTTGGAAGATAACAAGGAAGTAGCTTCTTTTAAAACTATTATAGGCAAACCTGTGTCTCCAACTCCCGTGTTTTCTGATAAAATTGAGAAAATTGTTACGCATCCCAGTTGGATTGTACCACAAAGCATATCGTCAAAAGAATTATTATATAAGGCAAAAACAGATTCAACTTTTCTTAAACGAAACAATTATGTGGTGTTTGATGAACTGAACAACGAGGTTGATCCGGGTGAAGTGAATTGGGAGGGATTGAATTCTTCAAATTTTAACTACAAGTTGATTCAGCGAAGCAGTGCCGGAAATGCCCTGGGTAAAATTAAGTTTTTATTTCCGAATGAATACAGCGTTTATGTACATGACACACCGTCAAAGAGCTTGTTCTCGAAGGATTACAGGGCGTATTCGCATGGTTGTGTACGTTTGGAGAACCCACATTACTTAGCCGAGTATTTAATTAAAAAACAAAATATACCCGGATGGGAGAATAAACTAAAAAATAATTTGAACAGGGGGATACAAGGAATATTTGAGCTTCCAACCCAAATAGAAATTCATATAAGGTATTATACCTGCGAAGCCGATGATGATGGACAGATCTATTTTTATAACGATATTTATAACAAGGATAATGAATTAATGTCAAAACTATATAATGAGCCGAAAGAAAACCAGCAGTTGCTGGCTAAAAAATAGGCAGGATTGAAAAGAGCAGATAAACCCGGATTAAACCCGGGTTTTTTTGTGGCGTGAATTGTCAGAAAACCAGGAATTGCTATTTAACCGGTGATATTTGTTATCGTTGTTATGAACTTAATTTTTTTTGTATTATCTTAAAGGATATAAAGGGGGATTATGTCCTTTTGGCCTTTAAAAACGAAACCTATCTAAAAAAAATACGTTTTAAACAATTACAACCATCAAAAGAAATGTTATGGAAACGCTAATTATCGAAAAAACTTCTCAAACTCCAATGGTGATATGTAAAGATGGTTATTTAGAGTTATCGGGACGTTCAATACCTGAAGATCCAAAGGCTTTTTTCAGGCCTGTTTTTAAA
>JBNLCS010000309.1:0-2746 GCA_050303935.1 Bacteroidales bacterium | reverse complement strand
TGAGTTTTTAAAAGACATAGATACGCAATTATTCCTGTTTTTAAACGGATTTAATTCTCCGTTTTGGGACCAGGTAATGTATTTTGTTAGTGGAAAATTATCCTGGTTACCGCTTTATGCCGTTCTGCTTTATTTCTTAATTGTTAGGTATAAAAAAAGAGTTTGGGTTGCATTATTGTCATTGGTTTTATTAATTGTTTTAAGCGATCAGCTTTCTGTTCATGCGTTTAAAGAAGTGTTTCAGCGTTTCAGGCCTTGTCATAATCCCGAAATTAAACATTTAGTACATCTTGTAAATAATAGTTGCGGTGGAAAATTTGGGTTTGTTTCTTCGCATGCGGCAAATACTTTTGCGCTTGCCTCATTTATTTCATTTATTTTCAAAAAAACATGGGTTGTAATTTCCTTAAATTTCTGGGCAGTTTTGGTGTCGTATTCCCGGATCTATCTTGGAAAACATTATCCAGGAGATATTATTGGAGGTGCTTTGCTGGGAATTATTACAGGTTACGCTGTTTGGAAACTTTTTGATTTTGTCCTTAAAAAAATGTCAATAAGATCTTTATAATCAAAATTTTTGGAAAAAAAGAGTAAATAATCCGTTGTTTGTTAAAAACACTTTAATAAGTATTCCGCTTATTCAATTCAAAAACCTTTTTCAATCGTTAAATTTGCCCAAAAAAAGTCGATAAATGAAGCAATATCTTGATTTACTTGACCATGTAATACGCAATGGTGAACAACGCTCCGACAGGACCGGAACGGGGACCGTAAGTACTTTTGGTTACCAGATGAGGTTTAATCTAAAAGATGGTTTTCCTCTTTTAACTACCAAAAAGTTACACCTAAAATCAATTATTCATGAATTGCTTTGGTTTTTGAAGGGGGATACAAATATTGCTTATCTGAAAGAAAATAACGTGCGCATTTGGGACGAATGGGCTGACGGGCAAGGTAACCTGGGCCATATTTACGGCTACCAATGGAGGTCATGGCCTGATTATAAAGGAGGAAATATTGATCAAATCACTCAGGTTATAGATTCAATAAAAAATAATCCGGACTCGCGCCGCCATATTGTAAGCGCATGGAATGTTGCAGATATTGAAAATATGGCTTTGCCCCCCTGTCATATTTTATTTCAGTTTTATGTGGCCAATGGGAAGTTATCTTGTCAGTTATATCAACGAAGCGCTGATATTTTTCTTGGCGTTCCTTTTAACATAGCGTCATATTCAATATTATTGATGATGGTAGCCCAGGTAACAGGACTGGAACCACATGAGTTTATTCATACCTTGGGGGATGCACATATTTATAGTAATCACATTGAACAGGTAAAGCTACAACTTTCTAGAGGGGTTAGGCCATTACCGGATATGAAAATTAATAAAAATAGAAAAGACATCTTTTCTTTTGTTTATGAGGATTTTGAGCTACAAAACTATAATCCTCATCCACACATAAAAGGTGTAATATCTGTATAGTATGAAAAATATTTCAATTATAGTAGCGATTGCAGAAAATAATGCCATAGGTAGAAACAACGATTTGTTGTGGCATATTCCGGATGACCTGAAGAGGTTTAAAAAAATTACATCGGAACATACAGTGGTCATGGGTCGTAACACATATCTTTCATTACCGGTGAAACCATTACCTAAAAGAAGGAATATTGTAATAACCGATAAAAAAGGGGAACATTTTACCGGGTGCGAGATGGCATATTCAATAGAAGAAGCATTATCCATGATTGATGATAAAGAAGAATCTTTTGTGATAGGTGGGGGCATGATTTATAAGATATTTTTGGATCATGCTAATAAGCTTTATATAACGAAAGTCCATAAATTATATGATGCCGATACTTTTTTCCCTGAAATTAATCCCAGGGATTGGAAAATAGTTTCTGAAGAGAAATCCTCACAAGATTCACCGGAAGCACTTGATTTTACCTATTTAGTGCTTGCCCGAAAACTCGGAGTCAGATAAGAAAACGCCAAATTCGAGGGTTACTCCCATTGGTCGTGAGCTTCGCTTCGCTACGGTTGTGAAGTCAGAAAAAGCGGGGTTTACATCGGGTAATCGAGCATTTTTCTGACAAGCGTAACGAAGAAGTTGGTGTTTTCTTGCTGAGACTATTTAATTTTCGAACGAAATTAAAACCGTTTTTATAGTTCAACATACAATCCTTTTTACAAAAGTTACCGGTCAAAAAGAAGTGTTGGGAAAGAGTATCAGAATACTTAAATCAGGTATAACAAAAGAGACAGGTACCGGTTTAGGGTTATTAATTTGTCATGAGTTCATTAATAAGCATCATCAGGAAATCTGGGTTGAAAGCGAACTTAATAAAGGTGCCGTCGTAAGTTTTTCTTTAGATTATAAAAAATAAAATTTATCTGTATTTTATTTATAAAATATAAGATTTTTTGTGAATTATTTAACTTGTTTTTCAATATTTTATGTAATTTGTGAGCATGTGCCCTTGAACAATTTATTTAAAATACAGTTTTAAATACAGTTCATAATTATTTTATTAAATCATTTATTCTAAAGATATGAATACACTAAAGACAAAACTTCAGGAAAAGATTGAACAATGGAGGCCAAGAACTAATAAACTTATTAAGGATTATGGGGATGTTGTAATTGATGAAGTAACAATTGGTCAGATTATTGGAGGGATGCGGGGTGTTAAAGGCTTGGTCACTGATATTTCATATCTTGATCCAATGGAAGGTAT
>JBNLCS010000308.1:0-3994 GCA_050303935.1 Bacteroidales bacterium | reverse complement strand
TCCCCGGTGATCGGCATCGGCATACGTGGAATAATGTGAATCAATGTAGGGGATGGCATCCTGGATTGTCATGTCGTTGACATTGCTATAGTCGCCGGCAAATTGATCGTCAAGGGCCACGATGATCACGCCCTTGGATATTTTTCCTTCCCCAATAAGGTTGTCGCACACGATGCCAGCGTTGACAGCCCATTCATAAAATATGGAACCTGCATCTACACCAATTCCCTGATAGGCGTAAACGACGCCATATTTTTCGTTCGTGTTATATCCTGGAGGTGTATAAACCCACATATCCACATTACCTCCAGCCACTTGGGAGTAGAAGGATGTATGATTGAGGTTTCCTGCCGGGAATCGGCCTGATTTGTCAAAAGTACCGTCATCTGGTCCTCCCGGGGGCATGGTGGGAAGGGTTTGTGCTTTTAAACCAGATGAAAGCATTAAAATACATACGAATAATTTTAAAAGATTTTTCATAATAAATGATTTTAAATGTTTAGTTAATAGATATAATAAATAATAGGGGTATCCCTAAAAACTTCAAGTTCGAGGCGTGTGGTAATTTCAAACCGCAGTCCAGCTTAAGGCGGGATGAGGATTTAAAATTTGCGTAACACCAAGAAATTGAAGTTTTTAGAAATGTACATAATAAAGTTGTATACTATTATTTGATCACAAGTTTGTGAATATTGTCATTGCTGTTGTCTATTTTCACAAAGTAGATCCCTTTCGCAAGCCCTGTATTTATTTTTGTATTACCTGAGCTTAAACTATTGTCTTCAAATACTTTCTTGCCGTCAAAACTGTAAATGGCCAACGTATGGGAATCATTTACATTTCCGGTAATGTTAACAGTAAATTCTCCGTTTATTGCAGGGTTAGGGAATATTTCTGCATTTTTCACTGCTATTTCCTCACTTGCACTGTTTACTGCAATTACCTCAAAAGCCTGGTTTTGTGCCCCTGCGTTGCATGTCCATTGGTGGATATTGGCACCATCGGCAGTTGAAACACCTTCAACATCCAGGCATTTATCGCTGTGGCGGGCAATGATTTTATAGTATCCGCCACCCTGGTCTTCGAACCTCCATTGTTGGTTGTTGCCACCACCGTATGCCCATGTGTGTATGTTAGCGCCATCGGCGGTTGAAATACCTGAAACATCAATACATTGACTGGTTGCAATAACCGGGCTTATCCTGTAGTATCCATTATCAGTAGGGGTGATCTGGAAACGTTCGTTAAGGTTAGATCCTACGAAAGCCCATTGTTGTACATTTGTTCCATTGGAAGTTCCCCCTCCTGCAACATCAACTGCTTTGCCACTATGTTGTGCAATAAACGAGTAAACACCATTAAATGTGCCACCTGATGAGCCACCATTTACGGATACATTAAAATTTTGGGTGCTGGTAGCACCACAGCTATTTGTATATGTTGCCGTAGCTGTACATGGACTGGTTGGATAAACAGTCTGTTCACGTGATGAGCCTGATGTGCCGCATCCGCTCCATGACCATGAACCACCAGATACGGGCTGAGGGCCAAATTTAACTTGTGCACCAGCGTCAACAGTTACACTTGAAGTCTGTTGCCAACTCCCATTATCTATCTGTACATAAGGTGTAATAGAGGTTGGGGTACAATTATTGCCCAGCAATGAAAGCATAACCGATGCATAATGCCTTCCCAGTTCCCTGTAACCAACTGATGTAAAATGGATACCATCTTCTCCAACTTCACATCCATTAGAAGAAACTATATGGGCGTTGGGAATAACCTGTGGCAGGGTAGAAATTATTTGTGAGTTCATGCCTGAAGCATCCCCTCCTGCAAGCTGGCCTGCAAGTAGGGGCACTGATGCAGGGTTGAGCCCGAGGTCAATCATCATGTCATCATACACTGTCTTAACTTTTGTTGGCCACTGTGAATCACCATAGTTCGATTCCCCCTGATGTAAAAGAATACCTTTTATAACACCTTCATTTTTGGCTGAAGTAGCCAAGTCGATGAGATATTGGTAAGGGTTTCCGCCATAATCATAGTTAACAATGTTTAATAACCAATCCGGGGCACCTATTAAATTATTCTGGAACTCATCTTTGTCAAACAGCTCAATTTGACACCCCTCCACGGCAACAACGATAACAGCTACCCTCACGTTTGACGGAAGGTTTTCAACCATGGTCCTGCCAAAGTAATCTATAGGGCCAAGTCCATGATAGCACCGGCATAAAGGGGGGGTAGCCGGATACAAGTTTCCTTTATACCTACCAAGGTTAGAACAATCAACAGCTTGAAAAGTCTGGAAACGGCTGTCCACAGTTTGGTCCTGTGGTTCAATTTGTCCCCCGCCTACCATATTCGACTGTCCAAAACACAGGTAAATATGTAAGTTTGGATCCTGGGAATAAACATCTGTAACAGTAAGTAGTAATCCTGCTAACAGTGAAAATTGTAAAAAAAATTTTAATGATTTCATAATTTAGTAATTAAGTGTTTAGTATTAGATAAATTTGTTCATGTATATTTCGGTTGCTCATAAAGTAAAACAGACCGGTTACATTTTTAGATTGTTTCAACCGGTTGGATTGCTATACCTTTTACTATGAGGGTTAAATAGATTTCTTTTATGATTTTTTACTTCCTGGAACATAAATTAATTTTTATCGGATTGTTTTAAATGGAGGCATATAATATAGAATCCGGGTATTGCCGTAACATACCTTACAAATATTTGAACAGGAAGAATTCTTTTTGTAATAAAAAGAATAGGTAATTTTGATATTCTTGGCATGGATAAGTAGTTAAATTAGTAAACAAGTAATTGGTTAACCAAAGGTAATTAATTTATCTTTAAATATTTACAAATATTGGAAAAATATTTTGATAAAAACTGTTATTGTGTTTTATTATTTTCAGGTTTACCTAAATGCTGTAAAAAAATATGGTTCTAATAATCTTTAGAAAAGTGGAATCTTTTTGTATTGTTTCTTAGTATAACCAATTAAAAAACAAAAACGGGCATACCTTTAGGTAATGCCCGTTTTAATATTTAAAAAAGAACTAATGTTATTTTATTACAAGTTTTTGAACAGTGTCATTGCTGTTATTTGTTTTTACAAAATATATCCCTTTCGTAAGATCGGTACTTATTTTTGTATTGCCTGAGCTTAAATTGTCTGCTTCAAATACTTTCTTGCCATCGTAACTATAGATTGTTAACGAGTTATTCTCATTCCCTGAAAAGTTAATAGTAAATTCTCCATTGGCTGCAGGGTTGGGGAATAATTTTGCATTTGTTACAGCAATTTCTTCATTTGCACTGCTGACAGAGATTACCTCAAAAGCCTGGTTTTGTGCTCCAGGGTTACATGTCCACTGGTGAATATTGGCACCATCTTCCGTTGATATACCTGAAACATCCAAACATTTATTGCTATGGCGGGCAATGATTTTGTAATATCCGCCACCCTGGTCTTCGAACCTCCATTGCTGGTTGTTTCCGCCACCGTATGCCCAGGTATGTATGTTAGCGCCATCGTCAGTTGAAATACCTGAAACGTCAATACATTGACTGGTTGCAATAACAGGGCTTATCCTGTAGTAACCATTGTCAGTAGGGGTAACCTGGAATTGTTGGTTAACATTAGACCCTGAGAAAGCCCATTGCTGTACATTTGTTCCATTAGCTGTTCCACCGCCGTCAACATCAATGGCTTTGCCACTGTGCTGTGCAACTAATGAATAAACGCCGTTAAATGTACCGCCTGATGAGCCACCATTTACGGATACAATAAAATTTTGAGTGCTGGTAGCGCCACAACTATTGGTATATATTGCTGTAGCAGTACATGAACCGGTTGGGGAAACAGTTTGTTCACGTGATGAACCTGATGTGCCACAACCGCTCCAGGACCATGAACCACCTGATACCGGCTGAGGACCAAATCTTACTTGTGAACCTGCATCGATCGTTACACTGGATGTT
>JBNLCS010000307.1:0-4121 GCA_050303935.1 Bacteroidales bacterium | reverse complement strand
TTTGAACGAATTTCTGATTGCGTGTTACCTGAGGTTGTTACCGAAAATACTGTTATAACCAAGGACTGCACGCCTGTTTTTGTAAATAGTGATGTTTATGTACAAGATAGCGCTGCACTTATAATAAATGAAGGGGTGACTTTATATATGTCACCAGGTACCCATATTTATGTAAACGGAAAAATAGAAGTTAACGGTTTACCCGATGAAAGGGTTGTTTTTATGATCAGTCCTGAGTTTGAAGGTGAATCATGGGGTAACATCACAATTAGAAATTCTGTTGAAAAATCAGAATTTAATTATGTTACCATTAAGAATGCTTCTTCCGGGTATAATCCGGTAACTGAAAATGCTGCGATAGCCGTATTTAACGCGAACACCTCGTTTAACGCGATAAATATAACTGATGTATTCTCCAATCCTATTGTAGCCAGGTATGCAGATATTTCTTTAACAAATAGTCAACTACATTCTGAAGTTACTGGTGACCTTATCAATGTTAAGTACGGAAAAGCCCGTATTGAAAACTGCACATTTGTTGGAAATAAACAGGTTGATACGGATGCTATTGATTATGATGATGTGGAAAACGGGACTATTAAAAATTGCGAAATATACAAATTTTACGGCTTTAACAGCGATGCAATTGATATAGGTGAAAAGGCAAAAAATGTACGCATAGATAGTGTATTTGTTTACGGTATCACGGATAAAGGGATTTCATTTGGTCAGCAATCAACAGGTTTTGTTACAAATTGCGTTTTTGTAAATTGTAACCTCGGGTTGGGATTGAAAGATTCCTGCCGTGTAAATATTGATCACTGCACATTTTATGGTACGGGTATACCTGTTTCCTGTTACGAGAAAAATGCAGGCAGCGCGGGTGGAAATGGTATTGTTACCAATAGCATCTTATCGAATAGTTACAACAGTTCCTATTTTGTAGATGATAAATCAACGCTAAATATATCGTACAGCTTATCTGATAACGACAGTTTATCTGACGGAAACAACAATAAATTTGGCAACCCGTTTTTTGCAGCCCCGGCCTTAAGTGATTTTACACTGCTCGCAAATTCACCGGCATATAATGCTGCCGGAAAAGAAAACGGTTACGAACATTTGGGTGCCAACTTGTCCGGTATACCGGAATATGCCGATATGGTAATTGATGAAATTTATACCAATCAATTGCTTGATAATGAAAAATCGGAATATGTTGCGCTACGAAATGCTTCAAACAAACCAAAAGACATTTCAGGTTATTATTTTTCCAATGCTTTTCAATTTACTTTTCCTGAAGGTATACTATTGCGACCGGGAGAAAGGTTGTTTGTTACAAAAATTAAGGGAACAGCGCAATGGGATACGTACCAGGGGCATTTGTTTCAGTGGGTAAGCGGAAATTTAAGGAATGAGGGTGAGGCCATCGTGTTGCATAACCGGTATGGAATGGTTGTAGATTATGTGAAGTATAACAATAAAGCCCCCTGGCCGGCAGGTATGGTTGAAAACGGGGATGTGCTTAAATTGATAGATTACAGGTTTGATAACCATTTGGCAGAAAACTGGAGGGGTACGCCTTTTGGAAATATTAATACGATTGAAAAAGCTGACAATTTGTTTACACGAATGGTATATCCCAATCCTACAAGTGGCATAATTTATTTCACAGATAATCACAAAGCTTTAAATCAACTTGTTGAAGTATATGACCTGGCTGGTAAATTGCTTTTACAAAAGAAAGTAACCGCAACAAGCCCTTCTATTGATATATCAGAAAAAAAGGCAGGTATATACCTGGTGAAAATTGGGCAACAAGTTGAGAAAGTTCTACTTGTTAAATAAGTGAGACTGTGATTTCAGGAATGAAGTGAACTGAAATTACTAAGTCGAACTGATCCCGAGCTACGCCGAGGGATCTCTATAGGTAATATTCCCCGCTCCTTGGGGCGATAAATGAATAAAATTCCTTGTTGATACCCCGTCTGCTTGCAGCGGGGTAGTTCATTAAAAAGAAACTTGAATTTTGTCGTACTCCCGTTTTACAAATGTATGGGAATTTTTCTTGCTAGTAATGTTTAATTTGTGCAATAGGTTTTATGTCCAGGATTGATAAGCTGTTTATTCTTTTTCTCTCATTTTGAAAAAATAAGATTATATATATAGTACAAATAATATTATATATATAATCATATTAATATTATACTTATAATATATTTTGTATTATATTTATAAAAATGTTTTGATATAATTAGAAAGTTATTTAACCCATACAAACATTGACCGTATGCCATTACATTATGCTTTATACCGAAACCCTGTGAAAAACAATCAATCGTACCGTGCACTGATAAAAAGGCGTGAAACATATGATCTCGATGATGTTATAGAAAAAATGGTTAGCAAAGGAACAACACTTACAAGGGCTGATTCTGTGGCAGCCATTGAACTATTTACACAAGTTATACAGGATATTCTTAAGGACGGAGGTGTTGTGTCTACACCACTTTTACATGCAGAATGCAGTATTTCCGGTATTTTCAAAAAAGAAGAGGACCGTTTTTTTTCAAACCGGCATAAAGTAAAAATTAATTTGAGGGCGGGGAAAAGGCTGAAGGATATAATTCCGTTTATTACTACGAAAAAGATCCAGGGATCATTACCCGGTCCGGGAATAAAAAGAGTTGATGACTTGTCAACAGGGAGCGTGAATAGTTCCCTTACCATTGGCAGGCCAGTTATGATATCCGGTAAACGGTTAAAATTTAAAGAAGCTGATGAAAAACAGGGTGTTTTCTTAACAGATGAACATGGGGTAGATGTAAAACTTTCAATTGTTCATCGTAATACGTTCTCTAAAATTCTTGTTATACTACCTGACCAGTTAAAAAAAGGAACGTATTACCTAAGCGTAAAAAGCGACCTGAATACGAAAGATATTCGCGTGGGTCAGTTTGAGAAAACACTTAATGTATGTTAGAAACAAACTTTTTATATACAGATCATCTATTAAAAACTTCTTCTTCTGTTAGGTGGCCATCAGCTATTACTGTTTCGCGTATATTGTTTTTGTCCACAACTACAGGGTCGAATAAGATAGAAGGTACTTCCCTTGTTCCATTATGGACCTTTTCAGTCCATTTTAATTTTTTATCATTTGTTGCCAGTTGCATAGCTGCTTCAGCTGATTTTTGCCCCAGGGTTTTAAGTGATTTATACGCAGTCATTGTTTGCCTGCCATCTAAAATATCATGAATCGCTTGAAGGTCCCCATTTTGACCAGTTAACAATACATTACCGGCGATTCCCCATTTATCCAAAGACATTAACGCTCCTCTTGATAGTATGTCTGCGCCACAAATAATAGCATCAACTTCCTGTGTATTACTAAAATATTCTTCCAAAGACAGATGTGCTGCCAGTTCTATCCATTCATCCATATATTTACTGTAAACCAGTTCAATGTCACCTTTATCAATGTAGGGTTGAAGAATGTTCATTACCCCTGCATGTATCAGAAGCGAATTATTATCGGTTTTTGGGCCATTAAGAAAAATATATTTTCCTTTCGGTTTCATCTTAACCATATATTCAGCCATATATTCTCCCACCAAAATACTGTTAAAAGAAACATAATAGTCTAAATCGCAATTTAGTATTAAACGATCATATGAAATTACGGGAATATGGTTTTTATGGGCTACGGTGATGATATCCCCTGCACGTTTAGAATCAACAGGAATAACCACTAAAACCTTTACACCAGAGTCTATAAGCTCAATTGCCTGGTTAAGCTGCTTGTCAGGATTGTTTGAGGCTTCTCGTATAATAGGTATTCCACCCAGATCTTTAACCTTTTCTTCAAAAAATTGCTTGTCTTTGTACCACCTTACATTAATAAAATTAGCTATTAAAAAGCCTATCTTAGGAGCAGGTTCTTTTTTTTGTCCAAAAGATAATGAAGATAAAATGGAGAGGGTTAAAAGGGTGATAAGTATCTTTTTCATTGCTAGTGATTTGTAAGTTAGATACACTAAGTTAAAAATAATTTGAAACAGTACAATAGTTTATTGGATATTTTAAAAATCAAAACCTATTTTAACTAAATGTAATTTTAT
>JBNLCS010000306.1:0-3601 GCA_050303935.1 Bacteroidales bacterium | reverse complement strand
GTCATCTCCAGGTGAAACTGTAATCCCATTACATTGTTCTTAAACAGAAAGGCCTGGTTTGGGTATTCAACAGTTGAAGCTATTCTTTTTGCTCCTTTGGGAATTTCAAAAGTATCACCGTGCCAATGAAAAACGCAAATGCTGGAAGGTAAAAAATTAAAGGGTGCATCATGGAGATTGAATTTGAGGTCGAACCATCCAATTTCTTTTGAATGGCCTCTTCTGGCAGACCCGTCAAGCACATCTGCAATAATTTGGGCACCTAAACAAATACCGAGAACTGTCTTTCCATTTTCAATAGCTTTTTTAACAAAGTTTTTTTCATCCGCCAACCAGGGGTATTTTTCATCATCATTAAAACTCATAGGTCCTCCCATAATAATCAGGAAATCTACATTTTTTATATCCGGTAATTTCTCGTTATTGTAAAATCTTGTGTATGATACCTTGTGATCGTTTTTATTGGCCCAATTACCGATACTGGCCAAACCTTCAAATGCAACATGCTGAAAACAGTGAATATTCATAATTTCTAGTTATTTAATGATTTAAAAAAATCCCATATTACAATTCCGGCACAAACAGATATGTTCAATGAGTGTTTAGTGCCATATTGAGGTAGCTCAATTACGAAATGGCTTTTGTCAATTACTTCTTGTTTAACCCCTTTTACCTCATTGCCAAAAATAATAGCATATTTTTTATCTTTTTCTATGGTAAAATCATCTAGCATTACACTATGTTCTGTTTGTTCAATTGAGATTATTTTATAATTTTCAGTTTTTAATTTCTCAACAACATCTTCCGTTTGTTCAAAATATTCCCATTCAACCGATTCCGTTGCCCCTAAAGCTGTTTTATGAATATCTTTGTGTGGGGGTGTAGCAGTGATACCACAAAGAAAAATTTTCTCAATAATAAAAGCATCACTTGTCCGGAAAACCGAACCTATATTGTTCATGCTTCTTACATTATCAAGGACAACCACCAAAGGTATTTTACCTGATTCTTTAAATTGTTCAATATTTAACCGGTTTAATTCATCATTTCGTAATTTTCTCATAACATTATCTCAGATTTTTTACAAATCTAATTGTGTTAGCTGAAAAAATTAAATATTTTCGTACCCTGTTTTATTGAATAAAGAAAACAATAATGAATTTACACGAGTACCAGGGAAAATCAATATTAAAAGGTTTTGGAGTTGCAGTACCGACAGGCGTTGTTATTGAAACACCGGGAGAAGCTAAAGGAGCTGCCAAAAAAGTACAAGAATTGAGCGGTTGTGATACATGGGCTGTAAAGGCGCAAATTCATGCCGGAGGACGAGGAAAAGGCGGAGGGGTTAAAATTGCAAAATCAATTGAAGAAGTTATTGAACATGCCAATAATATACTTGGTATGAACCTTGTTACCCACCAAACCGGACCGCAGGGTAAAAAAGTAAATAAAGTTCTTATAGAACAAGGCGTATATTACCCGGGAGAAAGTGAACCGGCTGAATTCTATATGAGTGTTTTGCTAAATAGGGCTACAGGAAGAAATACTATTATGTATTCTACAGAAGGGGGCATGGATATAGAAAGTGTTGCTGAGAAAACCCCCCACCTTATTTTTAAAGAAGAAATCGACCCTGGTATAGGTATACAAAGTTTTCAGGCCAGGAAAATAGCTTTCAACCTTGGTTTAAACGGGAAGGCTTTTAAGGAAATGGTTAAGTTTGTGATGGCACTTTATGCAGCTTATGAAAAAAGCGATGCTTCTTTATTTGAAATTAACCCCGTGTTAAAAACTTCAGATAATCTTATTTTTGCAGCAGATTCAAAGGTAAATATTGATGACAATAGTTTATTCAGGCATAAGGATATAGCTGAAATGAGGGATCTTAGTGAAGAAGATCCTGCTGAGGTAGAGGCGAGTAAGTTCAACCTGAATTTCATAAAACTGGATGGCAATGTTGGTTGTATGGTAAATGGTGCAGGGTTGGCTATGGCAACAATGGATATTATAAAGCTTTCTGGTGGTGATCCGGCAAATTTTCTTGATGTTGGCGGAACGGCAAATGCAGAAACCGTAGAAGCAGGGTTCAGGATTATTTTAAAAGATCCAAATGTAAAAGCTATACTTATAAATATATTTGGGGGTATTGTTCGCTGCGATAGGGTTGCTAATGGTGTAGTTGAAGCATATAATAAAATAGGTGATATAAATATTCCGGTTATTGTACGGTTACAAGGTACGAATGCCAAAGAAGCCAAGAAAATTATTGATGATTCCGGACTTAAAGTTTATTCGGCGATTACCTTGCAGGAGGCTGCAGATAGGGTAAAGGAACTTGTTTAACCAATAAAACCAGCTTTTTTGTGGCTACCATCACAAAAAGGTTTGTTGGCAGATTGACCACATCTGCATAAGAAAATGTCGCCGTCTTTTTCCATTTTGTTTCCATCTGAGCCAATAAGGTCTATTTGTCCGCTTATTTGTAAAGGTCCGTTTTTTAATGCTTTTATTTGTACCATAACAATCGATTTAATAATTATATACCTTCTTTAAATCCTGATTTTCTATGAGTCCCATCGCAAAATGGCATGTTATTAGATGACCCGCACCTGCAAAACGATATCATTTTCATTTTGTTATAAGATTCATCATTGGGGCCTGTAATCTCAAAATCTCCCATCACAACAATAGGGCCATCTCTCATTATTTTAACCTCGGTCACATCTTTTTCTTCCTTTAAAGGAGCTGTTTTTTCTTTGTTACCTTCTTCATTATTCCATGACCATGTAATAGCCCCGGTTGGGCATTTATCAACTATCTCAATAATTCTTTCGTTTGGTGCACCATTCATATTTACCCAAGGCCTGTTTCTTGGGTTAAAAACTTCTATCAGTTCTTTATAACATGTTGTAACATGTATACATTTCGCTGGTCGCCAGTGAACAGTGAGTTTTCCGTTAGTGTAATCTCTGTCCTTTGGATCTGAGGTACTGGGCTTCATTACAATGCTCTCCTTTTTCTTTTTAAAAATATTCATCAAAAAATATCATTTACAGCTCTTAATTACTAAACATAAAATTCTTAACTTCGTTTAAATGTATAATAAAAATTAGTAAACTAATATTTTTTATGGCATAATAATTGTCATTTTTAGGTATAAACAAACATAATATTCCTGCATTAGATAATAGTAAAAAGTTTGTTGTGGTTGTGATAACAACCGTACTGATACAATATAGAGAATGAAAAAAGTGATTCAAATATTGGGAGTTCTTTTTTACACATTACAAGTATCTTTTGCGGCTGACACTGTTTATGTAAATCCTGATAACATCGTAATAAAAAAGGTTGTGAACGGTGATACTATTTTATGTTCCAACATTCCAGAAGTTACCTATTATGCTCCAAGAAAGTTTAAAAACCGGTTTGAATACTGGAGATATAGAAGGCTTGTTAGAAATGTTAAAGCAGCTTATCCTTATGCAATACTTGCCAGGAATAAGTTATTTGAGGTAAATGAAAAAATGATTAAATTAAAAACGGAAGCACAGCGTAAAGCATACATGAAGCAAGTCGAAAAGGAGTTACGTGATGAATTTGA
>JBNLCS010000305.1:0-6474 GCA_050303935.1 Bacteroidales bacterium | reverse complement strand
GCTTGCTCAACAACAAGAAGCAAAAAATAAAGAAGCAGAAAAGCAGCAAGAATATAATGAAACTGTTTTAAAGGCCCAGCAATTGACTGATTCGGGAAACTGGTTGCTGGCAAAAGCTGAATATCAAAAGGCCCTTAGTATTAAACCAGGTGATCAGGATGCCACTTCTAAAATACGTGAGTTAAATTTACGGATTGAACAGCAAAAGCAACGTGAACAATCGGAACAACAAAAAAATCAACGGTTTAAAGAGCTTGTTTCCCTTGCCGACGCTGCCTATTCTAATAAAAATTACAAACTGGCTATTAATTATTATCAACAAGCTCAGAATATAAATTCTGATGACCAGTATACAGCCACAAAAGTTAGTGAAATAAATAATATTATTGAACAACAACAAAAAGCAGATCAAACCAGGAAAGAGTATGATAATGAACTCGTACTTGCAAATAATTATTATAAGAAAAATGATTTGAACAATGCTAAAATACATTATGAGAGGGCATTGGAACTAGAACCATCATCTTTATATGCCAAGCAACAATTAAATAAAATTAAAAATGTATTGGAAGCTGCAGGAAAACAACCTGAAACCGCTTCGACAAAAACAGCTAAAAAAGATGCGTTGCCAGAATTAAAATTTAAAAGCGACGAAGAAAGAACAGAATACTTAGTTAAACTGGGTAAAAAATATCCCGAAGGAATTACACATGAGATTTATAAGGAAGAATTTAAAACAACAAACCGCTACATAATAATTCGCGATGGAAAAGCAAATGAATTCAGGCAGGTTGTGTATTCCTGGGGTGGGGTTGACTTTTTTATGAATGACAAAGCAACAAACGACTTATATTTTAAGCAACAGACAAAGCGTCAACCTGGTGAATATTATAAAAAGTTTGAAATGTAAATAGGCCCTAAATAGATTGTTTCTCTAAAATAGTTGCATTGAATACTTATTAAGACAATATAGACTTATCGGCTATGTATAAATCTCAATATTTCCATAATATTGCCTGATTTAGCTAAAATTAATTTGTCTTTATCCAGTAAATACAATTTCGGTGTGTAAAATACCTGGTAAACTTCCCTGAAGTCAGAACTTTCATCAGGATCATATACATTTATCCATTTGTAGTTATGTTCGTTTATATAATTATTCCATTTGTCAAATTCTTTTTTTGTATAAACGGCAAATACTTCAATTCCGGAAAACATATTATTTTGATAGTATTCATTTAAAATTTTCATTTCTGCTACACAATGTTCACAGTCAGGATTCCAAAAAACCAATATGGTATAGTTGGCTTCCACATCGCGTAATGATATTTCACCTCCGGCAATATTTTTTAGTTTAAGATTAGGGGCTTTTTTACCTAACACAGTTTTTTCCAGGTAACTAATCTTGAATTTTACGTCATCAATAGTTTTATAATCAAGATACAACTCTTGATTTTCATACATATAATTATTTGAAAGGTGCAACAAAACATCTTCAAACCCCAGATTTTCAATTTTATTATAATTATCAAGTAAGTAGCCTACAATATAGTTTTTAACAAGGCTGTCAATCTCAGGTTTTTGAAGAATTCTATCAGCCGCAGCAATTATACTGTCTGTTGTTTGAAACAATACCTGATTAAAATATGAATCAATTTTACTATGTAGTAAAGGGGTGTTCAACATTCGTCTGTCAGATAAATCGATATTATCAAAATAGTGTAATGTGTAATATTGCAATGATCTGATCCATATAAGAGAGTCCCTGTTTGGAATGCCAAAAGGGACCTCAACTTTTGGTATTTTAACCGGTAAAATTGCATTAACAACATTGGCTGCAAATGTCCCCTTGTTTTCAAATAAAAATTGGTCGTTTAAATTCTGGATTTCCAGGTTTGTTTGGTTCACTTTGTTTTGTAAATCATTTACCCCCGAGTCATTAGGATCCATCTGTTTTATAACAGAATTGAGCATCGAAATTAATTTCTGTTTTTTAACAATATTTTTTTGATGATTAAGGAACATCACACTTTCTTTTGAGCCATCAATTTGAAGATGGTAGAAGAGGTCTGTAGTATCCGTTGTTAAAGAGAATTCATCATCATCATTAACCAAAACTTCAAAATATCTTCTTTGTGGGGTCATAAATCCATAAATTCCGGCAGGCAACTTGTTTTCGCCTTCTAAAATTCCATATCCGTTTTCATTAAGTATTACTGAGTCAATACGAACTCTTTCTTCACCAAAATAGCGTGAAAATTTAATTTTAGAACCTTCCAGACCATAAATACGTATTTGAATATTATAACCATATGAAAATGTAGTAATTAGAAAAACTGTAGTTAGTGTAATAATATTTTTCATAAGACATGTTTATAAATTACTTCATTAAACAAAGTTAATTTTTTAAAAATAATATAATATTTGCACAATTTTTTAATAATACTGCCGTTAAGATTTTTTGAGGGTTTAGAAGAATGATATCAGTATTAATACCGGTTTATAATTTTGATATTAGGGGTTTGGTAAGAGCGCTAACCGAACAAGCAAATTTACTGTCAATACCCTATGAGATTATATTAATAGATGACAGGTCAACAGATAATTTCAGAGAATTAAACAGGGAAATATCTACGTTGAAAAATGTAGTTTATACCGAACTTGATCAAAATATAGGACGTTCAAAGATAAGAAATAAACTTGCTGACGAATCTGCTTATGAGAATCTTCTTTTTTTGGATTGTGACTCTAAAGTTTGCAGAAAAAATTATTTAAAAAACTATTTAAAATATTGTAAAAAAAGTGAGTATGTAGTTTACGGTGGTCGGGTATATGGTGAAAACCCGCCTGTAGAAGACTATTTTTTACATTGGTATTATGGCAAAAACAGAGAAGAGATTAATTCAGATGATAGGGCCGTTCAACCTAATTGTTGTTTTATGACAAACAATTTTATGATAAGTAAATCATTGTTTAATAAAATCAGGTTTAACGAATTTATCAGAAGATACGGGCACGAAGATACATTGTTTGGATACGAATTAAAGAAAAATAATATACAGATTATTCATATTGATAATCCACTTGTACATGAAGGACTGGAAAAAACAGATGATTTTATTAGAAAAACACAAGCCGGATTAAATAATTTAAAAATTATTGTTGGTCAAAACGGGTATTTGAAAGACCTGATTAATGACATTACAGTATTAAAATACTATAATTATATAAAACATATTGGATTACGCCCTGTTGTTTCATTTTTATTTAGCAGTTTAAAACCAGCAATTATTAAGAACCTTTGCAGTAAGAAGCCAAAGCTTTACGTATTTGATTTTTTTAAACTGGGTTATTTAACTTCTGTTATGATGAAAAAATAATTTCCCAGCCTAATTATGTATAGGCAAGGTGAAACCCGGATCTCAAAAAACGTGGTGCATTAAAATTCCCCAATCGTTATTTAAATTCCATAAACAGCACTATTCCTTTGATTAAAGTTATAACTATCTTTTTTTACTATCGTTAAAGTAAATGATGTAAGTTTTAAACTGGGTTATTTGTTAGGACCAAGGCTGCTCCATTTCCGGGGCAGCTTTCTTTTTTTAAACTAATTACTTTGAAATGTTGGGTTGAAATTTTGATTATATTCAATTCTTACACCAAACTACGTTTTCCTTTGACAAACGACATAACATTCAAATTAAACCTTTCGTTAAAGTAAGTGATGTAAGTTTTAAACTGGGTTATTTGTTAGGACCTGGCTGCCCCTGATCCACAGGGGCAGCTTTCTTTTTATGTAGGGCATAATAGTAGGGTTAACTTGAGAAAAGCAACCGGGCAATTAATTGGAAGTCTCAATTGTCGACCGTGATCGCATATAGAAAATCAGGCGGTACAAAAGGAAAGCTTAATACCGTATTTGATATACTAAAAAAGGGCATCTCAAAACGAGATGCCCTTTATTTTTGAAATCGAAAATTAATTACTTTTTAATAAACTTGCGTAATATAATATCTTTTCTATTTTGAATTTTTAATAGGTATATACCTCTATTCAAATTGGATACATAAATTTTTGTAATTTCATCTGTTGCCAATACAGAAATCATCAATTTACCATCCATACTGTATATTGAAACATTTGAGTTTTCGATATTTGAAATATACAATGAACTGGAAACAGGGTTCGGGAATATGTTTATATCAGAAAACATACCCTGATCTATACCAACATTGATAAGATAAGTAATCTTATATGTACGTTCAGTTACTCCATCTTCTGCAGTAACTATAATTACTGAAGTATCAGCCATTGTTGCCGCTTTGGTAATATTTACACTTGCGTTAACATCAGTTGCTGTTGCAGTAACATCAGGAACGTCAGTTGTGCCTTCAGACAGCTCAACTACATAATTTTCTGTTTCCGGATCAAACCCAATAATTGTTGTACCACCACTTTGCAAATCTGATAATGTAGCATCCGTATTTGGCGTAATGGAGAAATTAATGGTATAAGTAAGTGTTGTAACACCATCCAATGCAGTAACCACTACCGTTGTAGACCCTGGTAACGAAGTAGCATCAGTTAATGCTGTTGTTACCCCAATAGTATTTGTTGTAAACGTAACAGTGGGAGCATCAGTTGTCCCATACGGTAATATTACATCGTATGTTGTTACCACAGGGTTAAAACCAGTAACTGTAACACCATCAACCTTTAAACCAGAAAGATAAGCATCGGTTTGTTGCTCACCTACCGTGAAGTTAATTGTATATGTTACCGTAGAAACCCCATCTTCTGCAATCACATCAATTGTTGAGGATCCTGGCAATGATGAAGCACTGTTAACTACATATGTTGCATTAACATCTGTTGTGGTAAACGTAACTGTTGGCACGGTAGAGGTTCCGTAAGGCAATTCTATATCATAACTTACAATAGCGGGACTAAACCCGGGAACCGTTGATCCATTAATTTGTAAATCAGAAAGAGTAGCGTCATCGTTCAGTTCATCTACGATATTAACTGTATATGTTTTTGTATCTGTACCATTGATTGCTGTAACGGTAATTGTTGCAGTTCCACTACCTGATGACAAATCAATTGCACCGGCACCCTGAACAGTTGCTAAATTCTCGCTTGAAACCGCTGTAACTTCAACAGAAACTGTTCCATAAGGTACCGTTGCACCATATGACGTTGTCGCTGGATCGAAGGCTATATCCAATGAACCAATATTAAAAGAAAGTGAGGATAACGTTGCATCAGTCCTGTCAAAAGAAGCAACATAAGTACCTCCTGTAATTGGTCCGTGCAAAGCGTTGCTTGACAGATCAACAGCCTGGCTCTCATTTTGAAGGTCAAAGTTCCAATATCCGATAAGATTAGCTTCATTCCCGTTTAATAAATCATATTTATTAGCAGATAATGTAGCTGAATCCTTGGCAATATCCCAAATTTTTACTTCATCGATTAATCCATTAAAAGCCCTGCTGGCAATATCAAAGAACCAACCTATATATGTATGGCCGGTTGTCCAGTCACAAGCAGAAAATGTTGATTTTTCAGAAAACGGCACTCCATCAAGATACAATGTACGGGTAGTATCTGTTACAACAGCGGCTACATGGTGCCATTCGTCAGGGATAACTTCCCCTGTCAAGGTCGGCCCTGCATACGTGTCACCACCTGATGCATTTAACCTTAACGCATCATATCCGGAAGCTTGCCAACCAACAAACGAAACTCCATTATTGCCTTCCTGGTTTATTAGTAAACCTGCGTAGTCAGCCTGGTCTCCATTTGGTTTTATTAACATCTCTATAGTATACGGTAAAGTTGTTAAATTCAAACCCGAAATATCAATATTGCTGTTGTTACCATCAGTACCCGGTACGCTGATTGCATAATTACTACCATCAGCTTCAATTAATACTATCGAATAGGTAAGTGTAGAGACCCCATCTTGGGCAGTAACAATAATCTTCGCAGTATCGTTGCTTCCTGAGATTATTTTTACGCCGTCTCCCGAAACTGTTGCTGCCCCTGCAAGTGGTGATGCTGATATATTAACAGTAGTTGTTCCAACTGGTACAATCACTGTATATAATAAGCTATCTGCATTAAATATCGGATCCAAAGCTCCTACATCTGTTGATAATGCAGTTAATGTTGCATTATCTGTTCCTATTATTGACCCGGTTACTTTTACACTGTCTTTTACACTTCCACTGGTCAAGTAAATATAACCACTGGATGCTGCCAGTCCATCAAATGTTACAGTTACCACCGTATCAATTGAAGCAGGGCCCAATTTTGCTGAAGACAAAGAATATCCCGATGGGGCTGTTAAAGTTATTGAATCCATTAATACACGGCCTGTTACTAAGATATCCTGGTTTCCTGCACCTAAGAAAGCTAATGAAGAAGGTGTAACTGATATATCCGGGTACAAGTACAATTCATAGTTGTCAA
>JBNLCS010000304.1:0-17802 GCA_050303935.1 Bacteroidales bacterium | reverse complement strand
TCCGGTGTTGGTGGCTGCGCTTCGGTCTCCGGTGTTTGATTCTTTTGCGTTTTTAAAATCAACTTTTGACAAAATATACTCAACTCCAATTTTTACCATTTTAAACAAGTTTATTTCTGATTTGATAGTAATTTTTGAAGCACATATCTTATTGTTATTTTCATCCATTTTACCATCAATTTCACATTCTGCAAACCTGCTATTTGCAGGGCTATAATATCCAAATACATCTATCGGATTTTCGCAAGAATGAAACCCAGTATTAGTACAACACTCTACTTTCTTATTTTTCTTTTCATATGTTTTACCTATCTCATACTGAAAATCCAAACATTTCAAATCTTTGTCAAATCCTTTGTAAGTTACTTTTTTCATAATTATTTGTTTTAATTAGTTTATAAATGATCACCCCAGTCAAATATATTAGGGTACTCTCTGTTGTAATATTCTATATCTTGCCATTGATAACCACAATCTAAACATTCTGCGGTTTCTGAATCTATTCTATCAATATTTTCTGATTTACATTCTGTACAGTTCATAACTTTATTTCACTATGTATTGATTCTTTCTAATTGGTTCTAATTTCCAATGTAACGACTTCTCTACTTCATGTATGAATATTTCTTCCGGCATGTACATCAATAATATTATTGTTTTCCTATATCCTTTACTTTTGTTTGGAAGCATATTTTGACCTAATAAGTCGTTTACTATTTGTCTCTTTGTTAGTATCATAATTCAATATTTAATATTTCAAATGCTTTCTCGATATTACTTTGTTTCATTCCTTGTTTGCCTTTTTCAAACCTGTTGATAGTTGTTACATTCACGCCTAACATTCTTGCGAATTCCTTTTGAGTTATTTCTTGTGAACGTCTCGCTTTTCTTATTATTTCGTGGATCATATCTTATAAATTTATTGTCTTTTACTGCAAAAGCCCCGCTGTTGTCTCAGAGCAGGGCAAAATTCCTGCGGAAATTGCAGGAACTGCAGGGATTAAAATTCTACTAATATTAATCTTTTTTCAAGATTAATATTTTGTTTTACCCACATATGATTAGAACCAAACTCGAATTTAAAATCAGGATATGCAGCTTTATTATTAATAATCATATACTTTAATGTCATTTTATCAACTGATCTTGTAATTGTCCTAATTATTCTGCTAAACTGAATATGCATATCTTCTTTTTGTTTACTAGTCCATGTGGATGGTAAAATAATTGGGTTTTCAATAATTGTTTTCATGATTTCTGCAATTTTAATTTGTATTTCTAATTAATATTACGTAAATATATATATTTTGTTACATACAACGCAAATATTTTAACATTTATTTTTTATTATTTAACATTTTATACCATACTATTTAACAAAAAATACCCCTCCAAATAATGAAGGGGTACAACAAAGAACTACGAACTAATTAACTAAACCAATTAAAGATAAGAATTATTTATTTTTTCTTTTAATACGTATGTTAATACCTTTACCGAATAAATTTAAGATAGCTGTTACAGCTTCAATAGTTTCTGTAGATAATTCTTTGATGTCTTTTTCGTCTAATACACCATCTTTATCATTTCTTATTTTATCTACAACATCCTTAACCTCTTTAGTGGCTTTCCCCAGTTTTGTATCTGACTTTGCTAACCAGTTTAACAATCCCGGTAATAATGCAGTTGCAATATAACCTTTTAAATTTTTGAACAATTTCATGACTGTTGTTTTTTAAATGATTGAAATATAATTGCTGCCATTACTCCTATGGCTATAATATGCGTTTGATAATTCAAAACGAAATCCGGGAATACTTCAGGGTACATTTTCAAACCTCCACCAAGTCCGGCACAAACCGCACTCAAATTACGACACCATACAGCCCATTTCGGGGTTGGTGACATTACATTTTTAACATACTGCTTAGTATGCTTTTTAACCTTTTGAGCCGCTTGTTTTGTCCGTGTCATCTTGTGTGATATTTATTATATGTCCTGTCTTTTTCGTACAATACAGCTAGTATAATAGCTAATACAACGGCTACCGTAACCGCTAAAGGATGAAATCTACCCAAAAATCCTAACGTAAGTTTATAATCCCACGTATGCCCGGCTAAATGATTATACATATAATCGAACGTTGCAAAGTGCATCAAAGGAAATATCAATCCTGCAAATATCTTTTGACGTATATTCTCAGTATCGGATAACACAATCGCCAATACAACAAATACTAACAATATACTTTTTGCCAAGTGAAAATAATTACCGCCAGTGAAAGCCTGTGAATCAGTCCAAGCCCACATCCAGATAATTGGTGCGTATAGGAATAAGTATCTCATCTCTTATTATTCATGTCGATTAAAATATTATATATCTGTCTTTGATTTTCTTTCATTTCTTTAAGCTCATTATACAGTTTTTTTTCGTCAGCATCCTGTTTGTCCAAATGCGCTTCAAAGACTATCTTGTCTAGTTTCTTGTCTAATTCCGGCCTTATTTCCTGCTTTACCTCTACTTTAATATCTGTCTTTGTTTTCTCATTTATTTGAATGTTTTTTGCATCTGCCTTATTTATCCACCACATGAATAACGCCCCAATAAAGGTGGTAAGGAACCCGGAAACAAACATTATTATTTTATCCCTTGTACTTTTTGTCATTGTTTTATCGATTTATAGGTTAATACAATAAACAACGCAATTATCGCCATCATGCCCGAAATAAATATATTCGCATGTACGACAAAGTTATAATATTTATCCGAGAAAACAAAACATAACGACTCTGTTATGAAATAATAGGCGAAAAATAACGCTGTTGCTAAATTCACTTTTTTATGGATAGGTAAAATTGTAAATCGATGTAAGTTTAAGTTCATTAAAACGATGTATAAAGAAAGTGCGCAATAGAACAAAACGCTCCACCGCACACTCTCTGTTGTCATCTGTAAAGTGGAATTACTTACCTTAATACCGTCAACAATGACAGTATAATCCCACTTACCCAGTAATTGATAGATAAATATGAAAAATAAAAAGAATATATTATTATACGCCTGTAATTTCATCTATGTATTTTTTAACCTGCGCTAATGATTCTTTATTCAGTTTACTAATCTCATCAATTAGTTTTTCCACTTTGTTACCGCTCGGAGGTGGTGGTGGTGGATGTTTCGGTACGTTTGGCATAACTTATAATTTTTAATTAATAAATAAACAGGACATGCCCGACAATCTCACAAGTCTTTAATTTATTGACATGCCCTGCTTTAAAATTTGTCTTGCTTTATATATATCATCTCTTATAATTGGTAAATTATTGTTTAATATCTTTGTAATTTCTTCGTATGTATACCCTATCAAATGTAAATAAAACGCTCTCATATATCTTTTCGGTAATCTTGATATGTAGTTCAAAATATATCTTCCATCATTGAATATATTTGGCATTACTGTAAGATTTATATTCTTAGGTGTTCTTTTTATAGTATTAGACTTTCTATAAGACGTTATTATTATAGAGTCTAACATTCTAAATAAATAATGTTTAATGTTAATATCTTTTGGTATATCAATTTTCAATGCCTTTTCAAATGTATCCTGTACAAGATCATCTGCATCGTAAGGTGTTATTTTATATTTTCTTATCGCAAAAGCCTTAACCGCTAAATAATGCTTCAATAATTCCTGTATGTACTCATCCCTATTCATTAAACGTTGTTATTTTGAATCCTATTGTATCAGGTTCTATTCTTAATGTTTGTCCGTTTCTTGTATGGTTCGTATAGTAATTGTCCCACGATCTGTAATTCAGTTCAAACGATTTACTTATACTATCATTGAATTCTAAATAAATTAATGAATCAGAAAACACAAAATTATTATTTGCATAAGAATTCACTATTAATTGCAACCCTTCATTTACCCTGAATAAACTATCCCTTTCCTCTGTACGTCTTATTGCATAATCGTAATAATCTTGTACTTCTGATTGGTAATAAATCGATGTATCATTAATCCTGCTTAAATAGTATTGTACCGTATCGGTCATTTTTTCATCTGACCAGTTACATTGATCTTGTGCGTTACACGACACACAAATAACTAATAATATAAGTATTCTATTCAAATTCATATTCGAGTTTTTTAGTTTCTTGTACTTTTTGACATGTACATTTGTTAAATATCATTATTAAAGCAAGCACGACCATTGCTATTATTATTATTTGTTTTAATTGTTTTTGGTTCATAACTTTTTACGCTTAAAATATAATTTAGCATCTTCGCCTGAATTATCAGAAGTCCATTTTAAATAAATGTCATCTTCATTTTTTATAGCTTCAAATGTCACTCCCAAGTCAATAGCTGAAAAATAATTATTATCATTGAATTGCAGATAATTATAAACATAAGCAATATTTATCTGACCTATTATAACCGTATCTCTGCGATCTAAAGAATAATCTAATTGAATAATATTATTTACCGTGTCAGTAACAATAATAGAATCACTCGTATTGTTTACTATTTCGTAATATGGTTTATAATCGTATAACCCTATACTGGTTTGCGCATTATGTATTGTTGTTTCTCCTGATCTTATAGAACAATCAACATACATCGAATCCGATGGGCTTCCGCTTGATGTGCTAACAACATTCCATGAAGACCCTCCGTCATCAGAAACCTCATATGTAATTGTTCCTGAAGTATTTTTAACCCTTACCTTATCACCGTATGTTAGATTATCTAAAACACTCGAAATAGAACCGTTTTCTGACCTGTATAATCTATTATTTAATGTAATATATAGCGCAAAGTCAATTGTGTTATAATTATTACCAGCATCGTAATCATCCCCTGTTATCCCAAACATTAGAAACCCAACATCCTCAACAAAATCAATAGAAGCCCAGTAGTCATTTCCTGTTAACGGTTTATTGGAATAAGCCCCTGCGTTCCATTGTGTTCCATCTGTAGTAACTTTCGTGATTGAATTAGTGTCTATTCTTGTGTTTGATGTGTTACCCATCCAAATCAATGATGTATCTGAGTAATCAATTTGTTCTATTTTTCCTGTAAAATAATTACCTTTATCTGACTCAATAGTAAATTTATTTAAAGCATTTGGAAAATAATGCCCCTGCATTTTCCATTTTCTAGGAAAAGAAAATTCATAACCATTTCCATTAACATATAATATTCTTTCACCATCATTTAAGTTTTCAATTCTTTTAATATTTGTGTTACTTGTTAAATTTAATGTGCTTATTTTTGCTTGTCCCCAATCAAAAACCGTATCGTTTGTAATTGTAATGTTTCTTTCCGGCATACCTAAATCATACCTGTTTAATGTCAAATTTGTATAATCATCAGTTATGTTATTATCAAAAAAGAAATTGTCTGAATTAGTTATATTAACCACATAATCTAAATCATTTCCAATTCTTGAATTTGTAAAATTTCCACTTGAATTCGTTATATTTAATGTGTCCAATACAAACGTACAACCATTAATATTTAAATCAGAAAAGTCTGTAATTGTAACAACTCCGAAAAATACATTTGTATTTCCTAGTGTATGTCCAAATGCACACCCGTCAAATATCAATGGATAGGCATTATGATTTATCTGACATCCGCTTATTACACCATGAGCGCAATTGAAACCACTAACAACGTGTATGCCTACATTTCCTTCAGATATATCGCAGCCCTCAACTAATATATTTCCAGCGGTTATATATAAAGCAGTAACATTATTTGAGAATTTACACCCGAATACATGTGTATACTCACCTCCAACATCAAAGTAAATTCCATACGTGTTATTAAGAAAGAAACTGCCTATTATTTGGTGTCCTCTTCTATCATTTGTGTTTGCTGAATATACCCCATTTGCAAATTGGTGAAATTCACAAAATCCTATTTTCATAAAATCATAAGCGTCAATAGCAATTCCAACAGCATCGTAATTACCGTCATACATAGCAAGATTATCAATTCTTATATTATTTGCTTTTACATTAAACAGAGTATCTGCGCCTGTCATTATTATTCTGCCACCATGCATCCCGTCGAGTCTAACATTTTTGTTTATGGTTATCGTGCTTGTAACCACATAATTCCCTATAGGGAATATAACTATTTGTCCTGTATCTGCTGCATTTATTGCGTTTTGTATGTAAGTTGTATTGTCCGTTACACTATCTCCAACAGCACCATAGTCTAAAATATTTATAAACGATGTATCACCACCAGAAGCCACCGAAGCCCATGTACCATCACCACGCCAATACGTTGTTCCGCTCGCAGATGTGCCGCTATTTAAATTGGTTACTGGTAAATTTCCAGTCACATCATTTGCCAAATCAATACTATTTCGTGTAATTTGTTGACCTGATATTGTAATATAATCAGGCGTACCTGTTAATGTAACTGAGTCGTGATCATTAGCCCTCAAAGCCGCTGTAGAATCTCCTAACTCAGTACGGCCTGGGTAATATTGTAAAGTGTCACGCATAGCAAGTGAATCGTTTATATAATCAATCACGGTGTTTAATGTAGATCGAACAGACGAGCCGCTTTGACCATTACTAATTGAGTCTACGTTTGGAGGTGCTGAATAAACAACCAATCCTACCAATACAAATAATATAATAAATAATTTTTTCATTCCTTAAAGTATATTTCATCATCGTTAAAATCGCCAGTATCATTAAAAAGTAAAAACATTTGTACCCTCTCTAATTTCCTTTTTGGTATACAATAAAATGTTATTCCCAGTAGTTTGTAATATTCTATTTCGTCCTCTTCCTCAAGTTCCATATACCAACCATCATAATAAAAGAACTCACGATAATACCCGGCATGCTCAAAACGTTTTCTTATTTGTTTCATGTCCCGGTAGTTCTTACTACAATACATATTAGCTATTTCAAACAACTCGTTACTATCTTCACCGTTATCATATACTAAATCTTGTGAATAACTCAAAGTTACTGATAAAAATAATATTACAATTGTTGCTTTCATAATTAACTATCTTTCCATGTTTTATTATCCATCCAAATACCCTGATCATTCCATGTACCATTATGTAATATCCACAAATAACCCTCGCTACTTGGATTTAACTTTTGTATTGTCCCAATTCTAGGCACGTTTGCGCTTATAGTTCCCAATCTAGGTACGTTTGTTGATATGTCGCCTAATGTTATCATTCTAATATCAAATCTGTTTTTTTATCTACCGGATCATACGTTCCATCAGAGTAATCCGTATCTGTTTCACGCGCCACTAATACCCATTCTATAGAACCTGAATAACCGGATATTTTTGTACTATCAACCTTGAAATAACACGTTCCGGCTGATGTGTCAGGAACTACCAGATCAATATCTCCCTGACCCGAAGGGTAACCATTAGTCTGTAACAAAGTTCCGCTACGTTTTTCATACATTTTAATATGTACATATGTCCATGATGTCCAATCGTAATTAGTCGAAAATGTTACCGATAACTGTACGTATGCGTCACCGTCTGTATATATTATTTCACTTGCCATATTTTTTAGTTTAAGGTGTTAAATACCCTCTTATTATTATTGAACCGCTTGTCATTGTAAAATCTCCCGTTCCTGCCGTTCGTGTTGTTATAAAATATATCTTATCGCCAGCTTCAAACTCATCGTAAAACGTTATACTACCACCGTTTTTATTTGAACCACCTGTTGTTGAAAATTCCAACTCATCATATTCATCATAATAAGTCGTTCCACCACGAACATAAGCAAGCTCTGTTTTCCAGTCTGTTCCAGTATTACCATATCCGCGCTGATTGAAATTTATAAAATACCCGCCTTTGTAAGTTATTGTTATTGTATCTGATCCACCGTAACCTATACCATTCATATCTGCTACCCTGAAAAGTGAATCACCATTTGTTATCTGTATACTATCGCCACCTGTTATTGTTATTGTAGAATCCGCAAATCCCGCTTTATAATGCATAGGTACGTTTTTAAACCATCCGTTTGCTATTAACGTATCTGATTGAGCGTCACCTAATGTTGTTTTACCTGTTACTGTAAAATCATTAGTTAAATATGTATTTCCTATTACCCTAACACTATCAGTATTTATTCTAACATATCCATCTGTGCCAGTTGCATTTATACCAACATGACTATTAGTAGCCGCATAAAAGTCTACATTCCCCTCATCTCCATCTGCTATACTTATATAAGCTCCTGTGGTTTTTTGTTGTATAAATAAAGCATCCCCCTCACCCCAATATATCTGCGCACTATCTCCAAATTCATTCTTTAATTTTATACCCCCCTGATCTGAAGTATGAATTTTTAAATTTAAATCATCCCATGTAAATGTTGTATCTCCCCCTATCTTATTTGCCGATGTAAATACTGCTATTTGATTAGCCTCCGAAAAACCATTAGTATCAACTTCTCCGCCCCCCGCAATATCACCACTTTCAAACCATGTATCCATTATAAATATTGAATCTGCAAATTTACCAGTATTAGCCTTTAATACATTTGTTCCTATTGAATCTTCTGCGTAAACATACCCACTGGCAAACACTTCAAAGGCATTATCACGCGCTCCTGAGCCTGTACCATTAGCAACGCAAAACAACCTATTAGCCGAATTAATTGATAAAGTATTCCCGTTTTCTATAACATTATAATGGCCTATTACCGTTTCACCGTAATCATGTGGTAACAACCCTAAACCAAAAGCTGTATTATACCTTCCGGAAGATGTAATAGAATTACCAAATAAACTACTATAATACTCATTACCTGTTAAATCCGTACCCATACCATACGAATTTTGACCATTCAATGTAACATTACTCCCTGTTGGGATAAAACAATAACCATCATTTATTGTTACATTTACACCGTTCGCTATTGTATTGTAATTACCTGAATTTATCGCTCCTGTAGTTGAATTTATAAGCAATTGTCCTGATGTTTGATAAGTAAAACCAGAACTTGTTTCCAAAGCGTTATTATTATTAAAATGAATACCATCTTCATCAAATACAGAATAATCTAAACCTCCTGCAGCTAAATCCGATAAAGTTTTCTCCGCACCCGTAGTCACGTCATAAAACGTCATGGTTGATCCATCGGACTTTATATAAACATTCGTGCCGTTCAAATATACAACCGTGTCTATCTCCACCCCGTTAGCACCAACTGTTAGCCGTGAATTTTGATTGTAATATAGTATACTTGCAAGCGGACTTAAAACAGCAATTAATTTTTGTGATCCACCTGAAGCACCACTAATATAATAAGCATTACCGTCAGAGTTATCACTATAAAAATTCGCCCCTAATTCGTCTACTACTATCCTGAATGTGTCTGCATCGTCAACAGATGAAAATATATAAGGAGATTGTCCTGATAAATCACCTGAACCAATCACAACCAATTGCCCGCTTACCGTATCTATACTCGTCCCGTCTACGTTTACACTCAATCGCCCATCGGTTTCTTGCAGCAACCCTTCGCCTACTACGTTTGAATTCAGGTGATTTTTCTTAACATAATCATTGTATAATATATTTTTGAATTGTACTTTTTCGTTACGTGAAGCGGCCTCGTCCCATAATATCAGAAGGTTTGCCGTATCTGTAGTTGTTTGCTCCGGGAAGTCCGGGAATTGTCTCTGAGAAAAACCTCTTAAACTTAACAAACAAAGTGTTATAATTAATATATTTTTCATATTACAAAGTTATTAAAAATTAACTAATATTTCATTTCCTAATTCATCTAGTATAGCGTCATCGTTCTCATCTGCTAAGTAATCACCTGCATTTATTTCGCTTGATTTTATTTCCATAAACTCACCTGATAGAACACAACGTTTATAATCGTGCATCGTATTTAAAGGAAAATATAACTTATTCGATCCCTCTTTATCATCTACAAACACGTTATAGCCTTTTAGCCCTGCTCCCATAATATCACCGTTCAAAATCACCGTGTCGGATGAGTATTGATAGGTCAAATCATATAACATTACTCTTTGAATAGACCTGTTTAACCCTTTACTATCATAATCCCATGATCCGGTAGGTTTAAATGTTCCGCTATCAAGATAATAAAGATTATTAACCGCCATATATTCCAAAGCGTATTGCTGAGCAACGTTTAAATTATAATCCGCTCCTACATCACCATAATACAAATCTTTTTCATATGTTTCATTACCATATTTGTTGGCATTATTCGTACGCACAAAATCATCTTTAATGTCAACATATTGATAATCCAATATAGGTAAAGTATTCTGAGAACCCAATTCCTGATATTGCATGTCTATACCAACGTTTTTAATATGTAAATCTATTGCATTATATGCTATCCCTGTAGGTTTTGGGTACAATTGAGATATATGAACTTTTATATAGTCCGTTCCATCATTTAAGGCTGTTTCTTCCGGTTCAAACTCAAATACAGCTTCCTCAAAATCTTTTGTCGGACTACACGAAACAGCATTATCAATATTATTTGCCTGACCTTGATTATTCGTAGCATTCACAAAAGCCCCTAATACATCGTCCCAATACCTAGTAGTACCAGTTGATAAATGTTGTGATATACGAACGTTAAAACTAGCACTTACCGATGATGTTACAGCACCGTTGTAATACATACGATATCTTACAGTAACTTTTATACGTTGTTTTACAGGAAGCACTAAAGAATTATCTTGTTTATAATATATTTCCCCTGAATGAACAAATAAATCTTCACCTTGATTTGTTATAAATTTTAATACCAATATTTTATATGTTTGTCCACCCTCTTTATAAAACGCATCTACCGTTGTAGAACCTTGAGTAAATGTTAATTTATTTGTTTGTAGTATCCCGTCTTTTGTCCATCCTGAAGGCAGCTCGTCATCAGTAATAAATGATGTATTATAAAAGGTCTGGAAATATGTATATTCCCACATACTTATTTTTTTTATCCTCTTTACATTGACGTATATATCCCTGAAGCCACGTTTAACATATTTACTAACATTGTTGTTTATATAGTCTATTCTTGAAGCACGAGCCACCGCATTACCATTTAAAATTACTTGTGGACTCAACGTACTTGAGCTTTCAAAAGAACCGTTACTATCATATTGATAATAAGTTATTGATGATTTATAAAGCTCTGCTACACGTATTAACCATATACGACCATCAGACAGTATAACAGTTAATCCAAATACTTCACATATACGCCTTATTGCTTCAAAACATGATATCAATTGATCATTATCATACAATGAATTGGTATTTATATATGTTTGATTCAATGCGCATGTTGAAGTATTATGATTTGTTTCAAACAGATTACATGCTACTCGTATTTTCCATTGATGAGGAAATTTTTTAAACGCTCCTGCTAATACAGCTATCAATGTTTTGTACCCTGTAAACTGATTTCCATTTACGTCACTTATATCTATCGTTTGTAATATATGAAAGCCCTCATAACCCTGAAAATTTACTATCTTATTGTTTTGTGTATATGGCTCTGAATAACCTTCTTTATTCAAATACGTTGTTATACGACTTGTATTAGCACTGGCATATATTTGATACTTATCATCATCATTGGAAGTTAACACAGAATTAAACCATTCTAAAGAATCTGTATTTACTAAACTAATTTCGGTAGTTATAAAACGGGGTACTTCATAAATATCCTCACTTTCAACTTTTGTTTCAACCATTATTGGGTCAGCCCCGGCCTGAAAATTACCTAACTTAGCCCCTGCGTAGTCCTTCTCTCTTAACTCAAAAGTAACAGCATTACCCAGTAAGTCTGTAAAATCCATATCGTATAATTCACCGTAAGCCATAATTAAAACCTTGTATTATATCCCCTATTACTTAATTCATCTGCTGCCCGTGTTGTAGCTATATAAATATCCGATCCTCTTAACCGACCAGTAACATTTACTTTTCCACCACCACCGTTCCCGGCTAATTTTTTTAATGTACTTTCTTTAATACCATATTCAGGGTTTGTTGCTGCTCCGGGATAGTCTCCCATCATTGCTAACGTTGGACTTCTTACCAAACCTTCACTCGCAAATGATGGGATAAGAGAGTCCATTAATGTTCCTGCTGCTGCACCTGCTGCTACTGCTAATGGTGCGGTTATAAAAAACGGTAAAGGAGTTGTGGCTAATGTATTTGCAACAGCCCCCGCAATTCCTTTAGCTATTAACGCTTTTATTTCCCTTCCGACTGCACCAAGTAAATTATCTGACAAATGTTCAATACCACCTTCCGCCTGTGCAAACGAAGAAAGAAACGCATCTCCCAACATTAACGTAGCTTGTTCTAATTCTTCTGTAGACCGTTTAACCTTTTGTACTTTTTCATTAGTAAGGTCTAAATGCATTTCATATTCACCCATTGTGCTTGTTACCGCATCTATATCAATAGGCTCTATTTTAACCATTCCTGTACCCGGACGTTTTGGAAATAAATTTTCTAAATCTTCTAACTCTTGTTTTGCTTTTGCAAGATCAACATTAAAACCTATTATCTGTTCTTTTGATGTTGCTTCATTTAATTTTTGTGAAAGCTCTTCTATTTCTGCCTTTTTAGCAGCTATTAATCCTATGCTTTGCTCTGTACCTTCTTTTCCCTCTGACGAAATTAAATCATTTAATTTTTTTTCTGAATCATAATAGTATCTAAGTGTAGTTAAATAATCTTTCGTAGCAAGTATTTGACTATACGTTTCTTTTGTCTGCTGTTGTTTTGCTGCACTTAACGTTACTTCACGACCAAATACACGTCTATATGACCCTAATTGCTTATCATATTCTTTTCTTAAATTTTCTAACGCTTCATTTTGCTTTTGTATTTCATCTCTTATTTTACTCTTAGCTGCCTCTTTTTCCATCCCGGATAACGAATTAGCAAATGATTTTTCTAATTCATCTGCCATACGACCGGTTTCCCTATTAATATTTGTTGTCGCTAATGTTAAAAGATTTGTTAATCCTGTTTTGAACTTATCTATTATAGGCAGCCCATCTTTACCAAGATATGTTAAGAAGTTTTGCCATGCAGCTTTCAATTGCTCCGTTCTTTGTGTTGATGTAAGCGTGACATCCCCCGCTTTCCCTAGTTCACGCTGTATTATGTTCCCTGCCGCTTTACCAAAATCACCTACTTTTTTCATTTCTTCCTGCAATTCACTCGCTGAAATACCCAAGTTATCTAATACTAATGTCGATTTACGACCGATACCATTAATAATTGAGTTAACAAGATAATCGACTGATTCCCCTGTCTGCGCTGCTCTTTTAGTAGCGAATTCAAAAAATGTGCCTAATTTTTCTAATGGAACTTTAAAGTTATCCGCGCGAACAGCCGCCTTCATTAATTCTAAATCCGATACAGTCCCACGTGTACCTTCCCGTAAATCATCCAACAAACCCGGCTGATCTAATCTTTCAAAAGCTTCCTGTACTCCTTGCATTTCACCTGCCAAGCGGTGTGCTTCTTTACCAAACTCAACTAATTTAGCTACAGAAAACGCACCGGCAACCAAACCGCCTATTTTAGTAATGGCCTTACTAAAACCTCTAGTTTCTTGTTCAGCTTTATTAAAACCAGACTTTAATTCCTTAGAATCAACACCAAGTTTTACAAATAACTTTTGAATTACATTAGCCATCTATCTTATGTATTTTTAATACTTCCGGGTTTCCTAACTTTCTCATTCTTTCCTCTATTTCTTCTGCTGTCAATATCTTTGGTATGTTGTTATAATATAAAGCATTATCACCGGGTAAAAAATAAAGATTCAAAGGGTTCTCACGTACTATTGCCCCTAACAATGCCCGATGTTCCCTTTGCCTCTCAACACTTTTATTTATATATGCGTTACATCTTGCCCTATATTCACCAATTGATAAATCATAAAATTCATTCAACCTAAAACCAAAGAACCCAATTGCCATATCAATTACTGACTGTACTGTGTCTTTTTTTTTTCGTCCTCCGCATTTGTTTTCATTTCATTTTGATAATCATCTATTGTTTTGCCTAGTAAATCAGCTTTACGCATCGTTTCATATACAGGTGTTAAATCATCCTTATATGTTTTGCTTATCCAGTAATCAATAGTATGTTTTTTGTATTTTACTTTATTACCATATTTACGATCATATGACAACGCTGCAAAATATAATACATTTCGTATTATAAGATTATTATCAGTTTCAACCTTCCCATTGTTTACTATCTGGTTGTCACTATAATACTCACACCACCAGTACATATCAAAACGAAAACCCTGTTTACGCCTTAACACATGCCATATTTTACGTGGCACTTTTATTACTACTTCGCAATCCATTAAGCTAATGTTGCTGCTGATGTTCCATAAGTTGGTAAACCAGTAATACGAACGTTAGCCGTCCATGTAGAAGGTGCGTTCTTCGGGTCTTGCCTTGATAACCCGGTAATTATTACATTACCACTTACCAATTCACCACCTGCTGTGTCAATACCTGCACCGTAAGTAAATGCAACGGCCGCCTTTGCTACCATTGCAGCCCTTATCTGTGAATACGCATAAGTATCTGAAGGGTCTAACAAACCCGTTACCGATCCTGTAGCTGAATATTCACCCGCTAAAAATTCCTTGGCACCATTACTATCCTTAGTTGTGATTTCAATCTCATCGATTGCTTCGTCAAAACTTTGATCCGTTGTGCCATTCACCCTAGTTGCTGCCAGCGAGAAAAATATCGCTGAACCATCTGATACTGCCATTGTTAATTATTTTTAATTGTTAATAAATCTGATATATCCCTACGTTTATTTTTATTCAAATAGTTTCTCATTGCTAATACTTCAGGCATAGATTTAATAAGCCTGTTTTTTATCAAATCAAAATATTCGTTGTCTGTGTAATTAAATAATATTTTTACCGCTTCATCCCATTCCAATAATACAAACCCGGTAACAATACGATTCCAAAAATAATCCTCAAAGTTTATTGTATATGGTTTCTGCTCATTATCATTATAGTATATGTTACCTATCTTAACATTGGTGTCAATCATTACACGGCCACCCATAGCCCATACTTTTAAACTTAAATATGCCAATGAACCGCCATAACCGCTTAATAGCTTAAACCCTTTTACATATTTGTACAATTGTGTAGGCATGAAGTAATTAGCCCCCTGAACACATGGTATCACATACACCCCTTTTTGTTTCTTTTTCCATTCAGGTTGAAATGAAATATATTTATCGCCAAGTTTAGAATGTAAATGAATATCCGCACCATAACGATAACCTTCAGGTTTCTTTTTATTATCAAAACGTAATACAGCTGATGTAGTACAAAACATTGTCTTTTTATACTTGTGTAAATTATCTAACATCTTACTAGCCCAGTTTTTTGAATAAAATCGCATACGTGGATTGAATATTGCAATATAATCGTATTTAGCCGCGTACACGCCTTTATCTATACATGCCTGAAACCCTTCAGGTAAATCATTACGGATAATAAGAGCATTGTCATCTTTAACAGGCTGTTTTGAGCAATCATCTATAACAATAATCTCATAGTCAACGTCTATACTATCTACAATTGCCTTTATCGTTTCGTTTATTTCTTTTCCTTCATCTCTGGATGCTATAATAATACTAATCATAATATTTTATTTTTCGTATGTAAAATATATTGTATAATTAACGGGTTCTCTTGCTTTATATTCCTCAACCAATTTTTCAAATTTTACTATTCTCTTATCAAAAAATACTGTTGATTCACTTTTTAATTCAACTTCACATTCTAATAGTGTTAATAACCATTGTTTTTGATCAAGCTCGTCTATACTTAATAATATTGTGGCGCAAATTTCAATAGTTTCCTTGAAATTAATTACTTTAGAAATTATTTCTGATTTTAATCTTTCACCATTTACGTATAATGATATGTCTGATCCGTCTAGTATCATCTTTCAATTATTTTAAATGAATATGTTATTTGTTTTTCTCGTCTTATACCTTCCTGATCTTCTGTACTCTCTACCGTACTAAAAGCAGTTACATACATCGTAGGAGATAAGTAAAACGTTGTCATTGTTATACTTGCCTTAACCAATATATTGTTAATATCTGTCATTATATTTGCCATTTCCTGCTCACTGGATGGTTTACTGGCTATATTCCTGTTTACTATCAATATTTGAATAGTACCATCTGCCATGAATTTATCTTTAGTGCCTTCATCCACCAACTCCGGGTAATTAATTTGAACGTATCGTAAAGGGTAATCTTTACTAATACCTATCTGCACAGGGTAATTACGATCATTATAACTCGCATTACCTATCAATGCTGTTTTAATTGCTTCTGTTAATTCATATGAAGGGTCTAGTTTCATACTTCTAATACTTTTTTTATTCTTTCTGTATATGTTTTACTTGCTACCAATACCGGATGATAAAAAAACGGCTTTGGTTTCGTTCCCGGATGATCTACTTTCTTACCAAACACACGCCAATTATTACCCTGTTTATCTTTTACAACACGACCTTTGAAACTACTTGAGTATTCGTTCAATGTTGCTAATACCTTTTTATTCCTAACAACAATAGGGTGTTTTCGTGTACCGAATTCAAAATATCCGGCTGCCTTATGCCCATTTGCAATATTTACAACTCCCATTCCCTTTTTTATAACAACACGATTAGCATTTATCATTGATGAGTAATTACGCCCTGAACTAGATGAATGAAAACGTAATTTATTCTTTTGTTTAGCATCTATCTCAAAAGCTATACGCGCTATTTCGCGCTCTATGTTCTTCTGCTTTTCAATAGGATACTTTTTAAACTTTTGAATAGCCTTGAATATCTCATCATTTGATATGTGCATTGTTACAGCCATCCTTTATCCCCTTGTGTTGTTAATATTGTCATTACTTCACTATTTAGTTGTGGTACGTAATTCATTCGATTATTATACCATTCCCAAACCAGTTTTAACATACATTCTTTATAAACCTCCGGCATACTTCCATAACTATATCCAACATTTACACGCGCTCTCCATCCTATAATAGCGTTGTAATCACTATCACTGTAGTTTAGTATAGAAGGTAAATAAACCTGTTTTCTGTCTTGACCTATCAGGTAATAATCGCTACCGGATGTTAAACTGGTTGTGCTTCCCGTTTGATCTAAAGAAACAAAAGATGTTATACTATTTACCGGGGCAACAGGAAACGTTAAATAACCATCGTTGTAATCAAACTCTGTTTCAAATTCCACATCAATAGTTTTCACAGCCAATGCCCTTTCTGTATATGATTCTATCAATTGACGAGCAGTACGTCCCATGCGAACAAGTTCTTCGGTAACTTTTGATTCGTTACCATTATATTGTACATGTTCCTTTAACTCAGCAATTGATAAAGGTTCTTGTGTAACATCTGTTATAACTACTGGTAATTTCATTTTTTAGCTTTTGTTTCAACTACCTTCTTTTCTTCTTTAGTCTCAGTCTTTACTTTTTGTTCTTTCACCTCTTTTGCTTTACCGGATTTAAGAAGATTCTTCCAATATTTTTCTTCTTTCTCCGATACATTGTGAACCTTACCTTTAAATTCAATCTTTTTCATAATTAATAGTTTAAAGGGAGAGGCCGAAGCCCCTCCGTAATTAATCAGTATAAAATTTTACTTCAATCTCATCTACTTTTATTCCAGTACC
>JBNLCS010000303.1:0-12338 GCA_050303935.1 Bacteroidales bacterium | reverse complement strand
AACGTACACCAAGGGAATTACAAGGAAAATTGAAACATTTAGGTATAGAAGTTGATGAAAAGCGTTTTTATACCAGTGCCTTGGCAACCGCAATATTTCTGGATTCTCAAAAACCAAAGGGGAGTGCCTATATTATTGGTGAAGCCGGTTTAATCAATGCCTTATACGATGTTGGCTATAGCATGAACAGCATTGACCCGGATTATGTAGTGATGGGCGAATCAAGAAGTTACAGCTATGAAAGAATTGAAAAAGCCGTTAACCTCGTATTAAATGGGGCAAAGTTAATTGGTACCAATCCTGACTTAACGGGCCCTATTGAAAATGGTATCGCACCAGCTACAAAAGCACTAATATCACCTATTGAACTGGCAACAGGAAGAAATGCCTATTTTGTTGGTAAGCCTAATCCGTTAATGATGCGGAATGCTCTTAAAATAATAAATTGTCAACGTGAAAAAGCGATTATTATCGGGGACAGGATGGATACAGATATCATTGCAGGAATTGAGTCGGAAATAGATACCGCTTTAGTATTAAGCGGCATTTCTACTATGGATACACTGCAACTGTTCCCTTACAAACCCCATAATATACTCAAAAGTGTTGGAGACATTGTTGGATAAAAAATTATCCAAATTATTGCAATTTTAAATAACGTTTATATATTTTCGTTAAAATTAATCAAAAACATTCTAAAATATGAAAAACTTGCTTTTGGCATTATTGCCATCATGCTTATTATGTCATCCTGTAAAAAAGATGACTTTGATAAAATGGTTATTCAAATAGAAGGCATTGTTACCAACGTTAAAACAGAGGAACTTGTAAAAAACGCAACCATCAAAATCTTAACAAATGGTGGTGAAAAAACAACAACTTCAAACGACTTTGGGTACTTTGAAATTGGTGAAGATATTACTGTCAGGTTCGACCAGCCAATAGACATTGAAAAAATAGAAGATAATGATATAGAAATTGAAAATTTTTACTATGACTTTGATATTACCTGGTCAGAAAACAATACCCTGATGACGATTAACCCCTCAAGAAATTTAAATACATCAACAATATATACATTGTATATTAATGATATTATGAATTTATCTGGCACCAAAAATTTCACTATGTCAATACGATTTTATACAGAATAAATTTGTCCAACGAGACTTCTAAAAAGTCTTTGCGAACCTTTGTGCACTCCTTATGGTGCTTTAGTTATAATTAATCTCAACAAGAAAATACCAAGTTTTCGGGCAAGCTAATTATTAGTAGCTGTTACGCGAAGATTCACAAAGTAGAAGACGCAAAGTTGCACAGAATATATATTATCTAAATTCATACAACTATTTAACTTTTTAGAAGCCTTGTTGTTCCCACCATTAAAACCGGCATTTTTTATTGATAGAACTTTGCCCAGGACAATTCTTGTTTTTTGGCAACCTTTTACGAAATATAATCTTCTGCTTTGTAAGAATTTGGTTTTCATTTAAAAAGTGGCTATTTAGTTCCTAATTTTTCAGAGAAAAAACCACTTGTTAATAACTTTACCAATAAGTTCTTGCAATAATTTCAGTAATTATCCAACTTTAGTCGAGCGGTGTGTTAACAAAGGTTTTGGAATGATTTGGACGATATATTTTCAACAGTTCATCGCAAAAACTTAATTATTTATCAATTTACCCGCTATATATAGTAACCTCTTAACAACGCGAAACGTTAATGAAAAGAAAAACCTGGGAGAAAAAAGGGATAAAGAGAAGTATGATCTATTTGAGGAGAACTTTCATATTAATTATCACATTTGTATTTGCAAGCAGTTTTTCAACAAGAAATAGTGCTTTTTTTATAAAACCTGTGTTTATACCTGAGTTTATGGAACAAGCTACACCTTGGGCCGACTCTCTATTAAACACCTTATCCCTGGATGAGAAAATAGCGCAGCTACTAATGGTCCAGGTTTACTCAAATGCCAGTAAGGAAGAAATCAACGAAACAGAAAAACAAATTCGTAAATATAAATTAGGTGGTATTATATTTTCTAAAGGAGGTCCGGTCCAGCAGGCAAACCTTACAAATCATTTTCAGGAAATAAGCGATATACCCATGCTTATTGCTATGGATGCTGAATGGGGTTTATCTATGCGACTGGACAGTACAATTATCTATCCATACCAAATGACACTTGGGGCAATAAATGATAATAGCCTTATTTATTTACTCGGCTCACAAATAGCCGAACAATGTAAACGGTTAGGGGTACATATGAATTTTGCCCCGGTAGTGGATATCAATAACAATGCCCTGAACCCGGTAATTAATTACAGGTCATTTGGTGAAGACCGTGAAAATGTGATGTCGAAAGGGTTGATGTATATGCTCGGGATGCAGGATAACAAACTTTTAACAACCATAAAACATTTCCCAGGCCATGGAGATACAGAAAAAGACTCGCACAAAACATTACCGGTTATTAACCATTCACGGGAACATTTAGATAGCCTGGAAATTTATCCTTTTGAGCAACTTATCAACAATGGTGCAAGTGGAGTAATGATAGCCCATCTTCATATTCCATCATTGGATTCAACCACGGATATGGCCTCTACACTTTCTCCACATATCGTTACCGATTTGCTGAAAAAACAAATGGGCTTTGGTGGTTTAATTGTTACTGATGCATTATCGATGAAAGGTGTCAGTGATTATTTTAATCCCGGCGAACTGGAAGCACAGGCAATTAAAGCGGGAAATGATATTCTGCTTATGCCCTCGGATGTATCAAAAGCCATAAGTCAGATAAAAAAGGAAATAAGAAGAGGACGTATTGACGAAGAAGATATTGATCATCGATGTCATAAAGTATTGAAAGCAAAAGAATGGGTTGGCTTAAACAATTACAAACCTGTTGAAACTAAAAATCTGGTTCATGACTTAAATAAACCTGAATACAAAGTCCTGAACAACAAGTTAATTGCAAATTCCCTTGTTTTGCTTAAAAACAATGATGATATTATTCCAATTAAACATCTTGATACCCTGAACATAGCTGTCGTTTCATTAAATTCATCAGAAACAACAGAATTTCAAAAAACCATCAACCTTTACCTTGAATCTGACCATTTTGTGTTAAATAATAACAGTGAAGGAGAGTTTAAAAAAGTTTTTGACACATTGAACCATTACAACCTTATAATCATAGGCCTACACAATACCAACAATTCATTATCAAACTATTATGGTATTAAAAAGAAACATTTAGAATTTATTGCTGATGTGTCTGAACATTATAAGAATGTTATCCTGAATGTTTTTTCAAATCCATATGGTTTAAAATATTTCAAAAGTTTTAGAAATATTAAGGCCCTTACAATGGCCTGCCAAACAGATGAGGAATATGAAATACAAATGGCCCAGGCTCTTTTCGGGGGAATACCCTTTAGAGGAAATATCCCGGTAAACTCTCATCACGAATTAAAAATGCACCAGGGATTTAATACTTTATCGGGTAGATTATCATATAATATTCCTGAATATGTTGGATTAAACAGTGATACCCTGGCCAAAATTGAAAATATTGTTGAAGACGCTATAAAAGCAAGGGCAACACCTGGATGCCAGATTGTTGTGGCAAGAAAAGGTGTTGTTGTATATAACCGGTCGTTCGGATACCATACATACCGCAAAAAACGAAAAGTTTTAGGTAATGATGTATACGATATTGCGTCCCTCACGAAAATATTTGCCACTACATCGGCTATTATGAAATTACACGATGAAGGGAAAATAAATATTGATACCACCCTTTCAACTTATCTTAATTATTTGGACACGACCAATAAAAAAGATTTAATTATTAAAGACATTATGCTCCATAACGCGAGACTACCTTCTTGGATACCATTTTACATGTCAACGCTTGAGGGGTTGTATCCTGAACGTGAACTGTTTAGTAAACGTTCATCCGATTTTTATCCACTGCAATATTATAAAAACACTTACATAACCAGGTTTTTGAAATATGTAGACGGAATATACACCAAGGAGCCTGATGGCCTGCACAAAACAAAAGTGGCCGATGCTTTATATTTACTTGACTCATACAGGGATACTATTTTCTACAAAATTGGATCTTGTGAATTACGGGAAAAAAATGATTACAAATACAGTGACCTTGGTTTTTACTTGCTATATGATGCTGTAGAGAGGATTACAGGAAAACCTTTTCAAAATTATGTTTACGATAATTTTTATGCTCCCCTTGGGGCCAAATACACAACTTATTTACCATTAGAGAAACTAACACGTAACCGGATCACCCCTACTGAAGACGACTTAATTTTCAGAAGGCAACTGGTGCACGGTTATGTACATGATCCCGGGGCCGCTATGTTGGGAGGTGTAAGTGGTCACGCGGGATTATTCTCGAATGCCAACGACTTGTCTAAAATATTGCAGATGTGGTTAGATGGTGGGGAATATGGTTATATCCGTTATTTTAACAAAGAAACCATTGGGCGTTTTACGCTTTGTCCTTATTGCGATGTAGATAACAGAAGGGGAATAGGCTTTGACAAACCCCCGTTGGATAAAAACGGACCATCTGCCGTTTCGAAATATTGTTCTGATAAAAGTTTCGGGCACACAGGTTTTACAGGAACTATTTCTTGGGTAGATCCGGAATATGACTTGGTTTATGTATTTTTAAGTAACCGGGTGCATCCTGACCAAAACAACAATAGCCTGGCACAACAAGATATAAGAACAAGAATTCAAGACCTTATATACAACGCTATTGAGAAATAAATCAAAAAGGAAAAGAATCGTTTCGTAATGCAACCATTTTAATCGCGGTAACAGCAGCTTCATCTCCTTTATTTCCGTGCTTCCCCCCTGCCCTATCCAAGGCTTGTTGTTCATTTTCTGTGGTTAACACCCCATAAATAAAAGGTATCTTATAGTTAAGGTTTAATTGGGTTATTCCTTGGGTTACACCCTGGCATATATAATCAAAATGTGGTGTTTCGCCCCTAATTACACAGCCTATACAGATTACCGCATCTAAATCATATGCAGCAGCTATTATATTTCCTCCGGAAGTAAGTTCAAAACTACCTGGTACCGTATGGACAGAAATGTCTTTTTTATCAGCACCATGCTTTACCAACGTATCAATAGCTCCTTGTAACAATTTTCCTGTAATATTAAAATTCCACTCAGATACTACGATGGCAACACGCATACCTTTTGCAGAAGGCACTTTGTCAAAATCATATTTTGAAAGATCCGTTGTTGCCATAAAAAGATGTACTATTTTAATATTTCTGTCCTGGCTAAATATTTATCTATTTGTCTGCCCTGATCAGAATCCTCAAATTCTCTTTTTATTCTTGAATAAAATTCAAACGCTTTATCATAATCTTCTAATTCTTCACATACTAAACCGGCCTTCATCAAATACATTGGTGTTGTAATTTTATTCGACTCTTGAGAAACTGCCTTCTCATAATAATTCAGCGCTTCATCATAATCGCCAAGCTCAGAATAAGCATCTCCAATGGCGCCCAAAGCCATTGTTGACAATTCACCTTTACGCTTAAAACTTTCAAGATACGATATAGCATCTTCAAAATTTCCTAACTGAAGGTTACTGATACCTGCATAATATTTCGCAAGATTGGCACTTTTGGTTAAACCATAACCATCAATTATATCAACAAACCCCAAGTAATTATCATCACCATTCAATGCCAAATTGAATGAATCCGATTCAAAATATTGCTCTGCACGGAACATTTCCGTACGGGCTTCTTCTTCCAAAGGATTTAAATAATATCTTTTTATTCCAATTACGGCAGTTATTAAGGCAAGCACCACAACAACTGCTACTGAAATAGTTTTTTGGTTTTCTTCAATAAATTGTTCGGCTGTTGATAACGCCCTGTCGACATTTTCTACACCACCTTTGGTTTTTTTATTGCTTTTTTTGCTCATGGTATCTAATTAACCTTTTAATTTCGAAACGCAAAAGTAATTTTTTTCTTATAATATGGAAAGACTTTTAATACTAATTTTTTGAAACCATTTCTGTTTTGCATTTGTAAAAGTTTTTTTTCTTTAAAAAACAGGCCCAATTTTTCAAGAAATGATATATTTTGATTTTTCATGCTAAATAATTCGGATTAGTTTTGCATTTGAAACCCTTTTAAGGAAATTGGTTAAGAATGAAACATGAATATTTTTAAACTCGTGAATATTTTAAAATGCATTTACAAAAACTGTCACTAATTAATTTTAAAAATTATTCATCAGCAGAACTGGAATTTTGCAGTGATATTAACTGCCTTACCGGGGATAATGGTGTAGGCAAAACGAATATTCTGGATGCCATTCATTATCTTGCCCTATGTAAAAGTTATTTTAACAATATAGATTCTCAAAATATTAAACATGGTAATGATTTTTTTGTAATTGACGGTACATTTCAAATACATGAAAAAGAAGAAAAGATTTATTGTGGCTTAAAAAAATCCCAGAAAAAAAAATTTAGCAAGAACAAGAAGGACTATAAAAAACTTTCTGACCATATTGGACTAATACCTGCGGTTGTGATTTCCCCGGCTGATATAAAACTCATTATTGATGGAAGCGAAGAAAGACGAAGATTTATAGATGCCGTAATTTCGCAATACGACAGAAATTACCTTGATTCCCTGATTCAATATAGTAAAGCACTTAACCAACGTAATATGTTGTTAAAGAGGTTTTATGAAAAAAATTATTTCGAAAACAGTGAATTGGAAATATGGAACTTTCAGCTTACAAGGCATGGAAATGAAATATACAAGAAAAGAAAGGATTTTATTGAGGAGATAATACCTGTTTTTCAGGAATACCACGGTTTTATTGCCAATGGAAAGGAAAAGGTAGAATTAGGATACAAAGCGGATATTGAAAAAGAAGACTTCGAAAAAATACTAGATGACAATACTGATAAAGACCGCGTACTACAGTATACCGGAAAGGGCATACATAAAGATGACCTGATTATGAAACTTGATGGTCACCCCATAAAAAAAACCGGCTCACAAGGTCAACAAAAAACATATCTTGTTTCCTTAAAATTCGCCAAATATGAATTTATCGGTAAAAAAACTGCGAAAAATCCATTGTTGCTCCTGGATGATATTTTTGATAAATTTGACCAAAACAGGGTTGAAAAAATGATAGAATTAATAGGGGGTGAAAAATTTGGCCAGATTTTTTTAACCGATACAGATCATGAACGATTATTCACCATTTTATCTGATATCGGACATGAATATAAAATATTCAATATCAATGATAAAAATGAAATAGCTGTTATTTAAATGAGAAAGAAACAAACACAAACGTTAGCTGAAGTATTAAGTGAATATCTCCAGGAAAACCAATTGGGGGACAAATTAAAAGTTTCATCGGTTAAAAAGTATTGGGAGCAGCTAATGGGGAAAATTATAGCACAAAAAACCACCAACATATATATAAAAAACAGGAAATTATATATTTCATTAAATTCATCGGTTTTAAGGAACGAATTACTGATGATGCGTTCCCGTATTGTAAAAATGATGAATGAAAAAATGCAAGGAAATTATATCGATGATGTAAACATAAGGTAGTTTGGATTTTATAAAATATGATAAAATGTTTACATTTCTATTTTACGAATAATAATAAACTATATCTATCAAAGAGGCTGTCTGAAAAGTCTTTGCGAACCTCTGTGTCTTCTTTGTGCCACTTTGCGTAATAATTGTAAGTAGCTGTTAAGCAGAGATTCACAAAGAAGTCGCAAAGTTGCGCAAAGTAATAATATGACGAATTTTCATTAATTCTTAACTTTTTAGACACCCTCTTTTACCTCGAATAAATTTTATTGTTGTTGTCTAATAATATTTTTTCAAAATTTCTACCATCTCTGAAGTATTCTTTTCCTCGGTTAAATCAAATGCATTAAATGAATGGCCTTCTTTTTCAACCTTTTCATTATCCAATATTTTTTTCACCAATTCATCAGAAAAATTTTCCTTTAAAACCCTGCCGGGAATAAAATCTTCTGCCCTTTTAATTTTATCATCACTTCGAAAATCCGAACTAAACCGAATAAGTTCGTTTACTGCTTCAACCGGGCCAGCAGACAAATGCACACCATTGTAAGCAGTGTTCATAATAGGAATACCAAATTCATCTTTTCTATAAAACAACTCATGCCTTATACTGCCCGCTAGCGCTTTTGAAGGATCGGTAACACCTATAAATTCATTTCTGGCTTTGGCCCAATCCAGTTCACCACTTAATGCAAACACAACAATAGACCTTCCTTCAAGATTAAAATGATTTAATTGGCGGGGATGAAAACCATTTACCATGTAATAATCATGACCGTCAAATGTAAATTTACCTGCATAAGTACCACTGGTCAATTTCTGAAAGCCGGTGCTTTGCCACAAAACACTTGCCGCAAAAGGTGTAAATTTAGGGAATTTATCAAGGAATTCATGGCCTCCATAAATATCTGCTTCATCAAAAGAAATACCATATAATTTTTCAAATTTAATTTTACCAGCTTCAGACATCGCGTCGCGAACATTTACAGATAATTTATTTATTACCCCATAATGCTGTGCCATGATATTATATTCCGCAAGGTAACTACCCGGAAGTACCTTTATAAGGTTAACCGATAATCCAAACTCATTTATTTTACTAAAAATTAATTTGGTTATTTCCCTTAACTTTATACCATCGGCCTTAATAGTAACGTTTGGTTTCATAAACAGGACAAACTCATTTTGATGCTCCGCGTTGCTTTTTCCTTCATAAATAGTAGTGTGACCTATACTATTTTCCTGAGCTTTATAAACTTCATTACAAATAATACTAATGTACTCGCTGTTTTTTTCTTTTGTAAGCATATTTTTAATTTCTGAATTTAAGGCGAATTTTAATTGTTTTTCGTAACAAATATACTGATACTTATTTGGTTTGTGCAAGCAAAGCGAAATACTATCAGCTATTCGGTCATTTTATTTAGCATTTAAAATAAAAGAGGCATAAAAATAACTATTTTTGATTTTTTATGTTCTTTATAATTTAAAGTTTATATAGTTTGGAAGAGATAAAGTTTTTAAATAACATAGAAGCAGAAATAATTAAAGCTGATCGCATAACATTGATCAGCCACCAGTCTCCCGATGGAGATGCAATAGGTTCGGTACTTGCCCTGTACCATTTTCTTAAGAATGAATACAACAAAGATATACGAGCACTGGTACCCGACGACTTTCCTGATTTTTTGGCTTGGATACCTTCAAGCAAAGACATTACAATTTGTTTCAAAAATTTAAACAAAGCCAAAAATATTATTGCCACCAGCGACCTTATTTTTTGCCTGGATTTTAACCATACTTCTAGGATTGAGTGTGTTAAGGATGAGGTATTAAAATCAAATGCTGTAAAAGTATTGATAGATCACCACCCTAATCCTGAAAAATTTGCCGATTACACTCTTTCTGAAACGAAAGTAAGTTCAACCTCCGAATTGTTATACCGGGTAATTGTTAAACTAAACGGGCGCATAACCCATGAAATTGCATCATGTTTATTTACAGGTATTATGACAGATACAGGAGGTTTTAGCCATAACTCATCAAATCCGGGCACATTTGAAATAGTTTCTGACTTGTTAGAAACCGGCATCAACAAGAATCAGATTTTTGACAACATTTATAACAATTTTACTGCTGACAGAATGCGGTTGATGGGATATTGCCTGCATGAAAAAATGAAGTTTTTTCCGGAATATAAAACAGCGTACATAAGTATTTCCCAAAAAGAATTGAAAGGGTTTAATTTTCAGACTGGTGATACAGAAGGCTTCGTAAACCTTCCTCTTGCCATAAAAGGAGTTGTTTTTAGTGCTCTTTTCATTGAAAAAGACAATCTGGTGAAAACATCTTTCAGGTCGAAAGGAAATTTTGCTGTAAACAATTTCTCGAAAAAACACTTTAATGGTGGTGGACATACAAATGCTGCAGGTGGTGAGTCGTATAACACAATGAAAGAAACCCTTGAAAAATTTGAATCATTGCTACCTGATTATCGAAAAGAGATTAACAATTCATGACACGGTTTATTCAGTATAATACACTCATTTTTATAATGTTCCTGATTATTGGTTGTAATCGAGAAGCCAAAAATGGACCAACGAATAAAAGACAGGTTACTGATGAACAACTAATGAAAATGAATAAATACCTTGTTGAGAAAGATAAAGAACTGATACAATCATATATCAAAAGAAGAAACTGGGATATGCAAAAAACCGGATCGGGGCTATGGTATATGGTTTATAAACATGGTGAAGGCAGGCAGGCAAAAAAAGAAATGTACGCAATAATAAATTACACAATTGAATTGCTGGATGGCACTTTATGCTATACTTCAGATTCTTTAGGTACAAAAAAATTTTTGATAGGTAACGGTAATGTTGAACCTGGTTTGCAGGAAGGTATCCTGCTTATGCAAGAGGGTGACAAGGCCAGGTTTATTATGCCCCCTCACCTGGCACACCATTTATTGGGCGATGAAAACAAAATTCCAGCCCGTTCTACAATCGTTTACGATGTTGAATTGTTAAAAATTACCAACGATTAATTCATTTTTTAAAGTTTTTCACCTTATATTTAACCAACTTTGATCTGTAAAACTAACCTGTTATGAACACATGGTAGATTAACCTGGTCAAAAAAAAAATTAAAACTTGGATATTCTGGTTATGAAATTGTTTCTATATACCATATTAATTTCCCTGATAACAGTAGGATGTTCGCGTTCAGATTTTGAAGGTTATTCAACGTATAAACATAATATTCATTATAAATTAATCGCCTTTGGTGAAACAGATAAAAAACCGGTACCCGGTGACTATATTACTGTCGACCTGACATATAAAACACTTGATGACTCATCATTTTTCAAAGCACGCAGAAAGTTTAAGCTTACAAACCCGCAAACCGAAGGTTCTATTGATGAATGTTTTTTAATGTTGTCAGAAAAAGACAAGGCCGAGTTTATAATTTCTGCAGATGTTTTTTTCAATAATACCCTGCAAACACACTTGCCCGGATTCTTAAAACAGGGCGATTATATGAAAGTTATGGTTTCAATGATAGAAATACAAACAGAAAAAGAATATCAGAATGCCAAAGATGCTTTTATAAAATGGATTGAAGACTTTGATGAATATGAACAGGTACTATTAAAACAATATATTGAAGAAAAAAAGCTGGATGTAGAACCAACTGAATCGGGGCTTTACCATCTAAAAATCCATGCAGGCAATGGTAAACAGGTTACCAGGGGAGATACTGTGACCGTTCATTATGAAGGCCGTTTCCTGAATGGAAAGTTCTTTGACAGTACAAAAAAGAGAAAAGAACCTTTCAAGTTTATTTATGGTACACAATGGCAAGTAGTAAAAGGACTGGAAGAAGCCATAGGTATGATGGAAGAAGGGGGAAAATCAATATTTATTTTGCCTTCCCCACTTGCTTTTGGTGAAAGCGGATCATCAACAGGGATTATCCCCCCATTTACTTCATTAATTTTTGAGGTTGAGCTGTTAAGTGTTAAAAAAGCAAAAAATAATTCCTGAGAAGCAACCAATCCGATATTCCAGACGTCTATTTAATTGAGAAAACATTATTGATATAATTAATACAGGGAAAGTGAAGCGTTTTGCATATATAATCTTATCAGGTGTGTTGATGTTCTTTATTCAAAGTTGTGAAAAAGACTCCACATCGGCTCCATATAACGATGAAATTGAGAAGGAAAACATTAGGATTCAAGACTTTATTCAGAAAAATAATCTTACAATGACTAAAACTGAAAGCGGACTTTATTTTATGAGCGTTTTAGGAGGGGAAGGCGAAAGTCCGCAACACGGTGATTTTGTGATGTATGAATATAATATAAGGCTTTTAGACAGTACACTGGTTTTTACAACTGACAGCGCCTTAGCTATGGAACATAACATTTATGATTCGTTAAAATTATACGGTGTGGACAAACGTAAACTGGGCAGGATGACCCAGGGAGAAAGTGAAGCGCTAACGTTGATGAAAGAAAATGGAAAATTTACTATTATCGTTCCCTTTGATCTAGGATATGGTGAATATAACATGTTAGAAAAAATCCCTCCGTACAGTACACTTTTAATTGATCTGTATTTAAAGGAAGTAATCAAGGACCCAGTTGATTATGAACAAAAACAACTTGATGCATATATTGAA
>JBNLCS010000302.1:0-2307 GCA_050303935.1 Bacteroidales bacterium | reverse complement strand
AGGTTAATTTTAAACTTTTCATTACCAGAAAAACTGCATGAAATAAGAATGAAACTAGCTAAGATTAGTAAACAAGAACTTTTGTAAAACATTTTCATAACACAGATTTTTACGTTAACATAATAAAAATAATCAAAAGTATTTTCTATATCAAGGTAATTTGCATGCAATAGTATTTCTAGAAGCTACAATAATATTATTTATTTACTATTTTTCATACAATCAATGAAAATTATGCTGAAATTAAAATATATAGAAATAAACAATACTATATTTAAAATTGTATTTAAGTAGTAACTTTATTTACTATGCAAAAATTTACCGTTGATGAATATATTTTGAATCACGATGACAAAATGGTCCACTTAAATATTCTGCGGGAAATATTACAATCAACGGGTATGAATGAAACTGTTAAATGGGGTATGCCTACCTATACAATAAAAGGGAAAAATGTTGTTGGCCTGGGAGCCTTTAAAAAATTTGTGAGTTTATGGTTTTTTAAAGGCATTTTGTTAAATGATCCTGAAAATATGCTGGTTAACGCACAGAATGACAAAAATAATTCGATTCGTCAGCTACGCTTCCATCATGAAAACGAAATTGACATAGACATGACCATGACCTTTGTTGAACAGGCAATTGAAATTGAAAACACGGGTAAAAAATTACCAAAAGCCCCAATTAAAAAACTTGTGCTGCCACCTGAATTGAAAGAAGCACTTTCTGAAAATTATGAATTGGAAATACAATTTAAAAATTTCAGTCCATCACAACAAAGAGAATTTGCCAACTATATTCAGCAAGCCAAGATGGAAGAAACCCGTTTAAGAAGATTGGACAAAATTATTCCAATGATTTTGAACAATACCGGTTTAAGTGATAAATACCGAAAATAAATAAATTATGAAAACCATATCAAAAAAAACACTGGATTTTTTAATCGACCTGAAAAACAACAACAATAGGGATTGGTTTCAGGAAAACAAAAAAAAATATGACGAAGCCATGACCAATTTTAAAGAATTCATTGATGCCCTAATACTTGAAATTGGAAATTTTGATAAGGGTATTGTCCATTTAACCTCAAAAGAAACCGTTTTTAGAATTTATCGCGATGTACGGTTTTCCAAAGACAAGTCGCCTTATAAAACCCATTTTGGGGCTCATATAACATCTGCCGTGAAAAAATCCGAAATACATAGCAAGGCAGGCTATTACATACATATTGAACCAGGGGCCACCATGTTAGCTGGAGGTGCTTATCTACCCGAATCAAAGTGGTTAAAAGCCATCAGGCAGGAAATACATTACAATGCAGATGGTTTGAAAAAGATATTGAACGACAACGCTTTTATAAAGTATTTTGGTAAAATGGAAGGGGAACAACTTAAAACATCCCCAAAAGATTACCCGGCAGACCATCCCGAAATAGAATTGCTCAAATACAAAAGCTTTTTGGCAACACATAAATGTAATGATAGTGATGTTTTATCCGACAAGTTTTTAAAACATTGCGCAACCGTTTTTAAAGCTTTACAACCTTTCGATAACTTTCTGAACCATGCTGTTGACTGAAAAATATGATGTTTATGGATTGTTCAGACTGGAAATAAAAGCACATTTTTTAAGCTGGCCACTATGTAAGTAGAATTTTATCAATTTTTTCTTAAATTCCTCATTTTCAAAGTACGAACCTTTGTCCCCGTTTTTTAATCCTGATTTCATCACTTTGCTTTTATTGGTTTTTAACTTAAACACAAATACTGTGCTAAAATTCTCTTTCCTAATACTTATATTGTATATATAAATTTACGATTTATACACAGGTGTTGTTATCCGTACAAATACGCAAAACAACAAAGAAAATACGGAATTTTAATTGAGGATATTAACCAGTTAATTTTTATGATCCACATAAGTAAATTTATTAATTTCAAAATTTCATGATACAAAGTGATAGTGGAATTTACCATGGTACCTATACTTAATGACGAAAGCCTAATAATTTAGTATGATTGCTTCGCTTCGCCTGCAATGACGGAAAGTTTTATACACACAATACAAAACTTAAAAGAGCCCTGTCTGTCCCCTACAAACAAAGACAACACAGGGCTCACCTTATGAAACAAAACGCAAACTTTGTACTTTATCCCAAAAATGTTATTAGAATCTAATTGACATTTCGAATAAGTAAATCTAAACAATTCAGCAAAACTGAATTGTAAGATTTTCTAATTCGGGATTAAACACATATTCAACCTTCCAGCCTTCACACTTGTCATTAGGTCGTTCCTCCTAATGACA
>JBNLCS010000301.1:0-8590 GCA_050303935.1 Bacteroidales bacterium | reverse complement strand
GCCGAGGCGCTTAACCGTTCAGGTGAATCAGAATATGCGTTGGATTTAATAAATGAAGGGTATGCTGATTTGAAAGGTTGGTCAAAAACAAAGGGGGTAAGGTCCAGGATAGGATTGTCTCCGGTTGGTTGTGCAGAAGGGGCTAATGTGGTTCAGTGTGTTGAAAACCTGATAATGGAGGAACGTGCTATGGAACTTGCCTTTGAAGGTAAAAGATGGTTTGATTTAATGCGTGTGGCCAGAAGAAGATTTGACAATGCATATCTGGCAAATAAGGTAGCCGCGAAATTTGAAGATCAGGCAACAGCTAACAAGGTTCGTGGGTTATTAATGAAACAGTCAAACTGGAATTTACCGTTTGAAAAATAATAAAAGAGTAAAAATACATCAAAATGGAGTGTTTGGAACACTCATTAATCCCTGGTTGATACCAGGGATTTTTGTTATATGTAAGTTAAAAATACAATTTTAAATTGATAGGTGTATTTGAACAGAAAGGACCCACCTTTATGAAAACCTAAACTTGGTCTTTCGCCGGATAACTGTTTCTCAGAATCTTCGAATTCGCTAATATCCAAAGAACCAGTATATATGAGATGAAACATTGTATATGCTAAGCTATTGGTTTCTTAATTTGAAAGGCAATAATTATATTTGAACAGAATAGATAAAAACAATTGAATTGAAAAGGATTGCAACTATAAAAATGCTTCTTGTTATTTCAATAGCTTTTGTAAATGTAACATGCAAAAATGAGAATGTCTGGCAATCAGGTTATAGATCTGGTAATTTCATTTTAGCAGATACCATAACAAAACATGTACATATCATTAGAAATGATTCAATGCAATACGAATACAATTTAAATACAGGAGCGGTAACCGAAAATTTTATTAAATGGGAAAATGATTCCTCTTACATATTGTACATTTATAAAACAGATAATAATTTACCCGATAGTGATAAGCGTTTCAGGCAACTTACTGTTTCAATAACAGAATACACACCTAATGGATATAAATATAGATCTAAATTTAAAGGCGTTCCCGGCGTTTACTATGGAGAACTGTTGAAGGTTGATACCTTTCCATGTTTAAAGAAGTAAGTTTTTATAATTTTTTACTCTAACACGTTATTTACGATTTCAATCAGGCGATCTACTTCAACAGGTTTGTTTAGTATCTCAAACTGTAATCCTTCATTGGCGGCTTCTTTTAGTTCCAGTAAAAATTCTTTATGGAATGCCGTAAATACATATATAGGAACTTTCATGTCAAGTTTTCTGATCTCACGTAATGTTTCAACGCCATTCATGCCAGACATTTTAAGATCGAGCAGTATAAAGCCTGCCCCGTTTTCAGTAAATATTTTCAAACCATCTTTTCCACTTGAGGCAGTAAAAATAGTATGTCCGGTTTCTTCTAATACCAGGGCTGTGGAGTTTAAAACAGATAAGTCATCATCAATTAAAAGAATTTTACCCATTTAATTAAATTTCATTTCAATTTAATAAATATTTTTTTGTATTTCCTATTTTTGCTCAACGTATAGAGGTAGTTTTATTGTAAAAGTTGTACCAGTATTGCTACTTTTTACAAAAATGTTACCCTTGTGTTCGTCAATAATTTTTTTACATATTGCCAAACCTAGCCCGGTTCCTTTTCCTACCTCCTTTGTTGTAAAAAACGGATCGAATATTTTATCCATAATATATTTTGGCATTCCCTGTCCACTATCAGAAATATAAATCCAAACATGTGTGTTAATTTTTTCACCGTGTATCGAGATAATCTTATCCTTTTTAGCTTCCATAGCTTCTATTGCATTTTTAATAAGGTTCAAAAAAACCTGGTGCAGCAGGTTTTGTTTTCCTGCTATTGCTGGAAAGTTTTCAGGAAGTTCATTTTTTATAATTGTATTTGATTTTTTGATTATAAAATTCAACAGACGGCATACATCTTTAATGACCCCTGGTATTGAAACAAGTTCAAATTTAACATCATCATCTTTATGAGAAAAGGTCAATAAGTCATTTACAATTTGTACACTTCTATGAACATCCTTTTCGGCATAATCTAGTATTTGAATATGTTTCTCGCTGACACTGTGTTTTTTAATATAATTAACATAATTCATAATACTGGTCAATGGGTTCATTAGTTCGTGGGCAACACCGGCAACCATGGTACCCAAAGCGCTCATTTTTTCGCTTTGTATTAAAATTGTTGTATTTGTTTTTAACTCCTGATTGGCTTTTGCCAATGCATTAAAACTTTTTTTAAGTTCATTGTTCATTTTGTTAAACGCCAATGACAATTCTGTTAATTCATCATCTCCTTTTATCTCGATTTGATTTCCGTAATTACCCCTGCTTATTTCTGTGGCCCCATCCAGCAAATTTTTAACCGGATTTAAAATTGAATATATTGTGTTTATTGCTATAATTAAACCAAAAATAATACCAACAATACCTGCAAAAATTATGAACCTGGAAACTTTATTAAGGTTGTTTGATAGGTTTTCCTGGTAAGTTGTGTATTCTCTTTCATATTTTTCTTTTAAATCCAATAATTTATATTTTAAGCTGTTATGGGTGCTTATTATTTCCTCTTCAAGGGTAGTCAGGGCAATTTTCATATTGTCTGCATCGTTATATTCCGCTGGGGTCTTAAGTAAATGAAGGATCTTTCGTGCTGAACGTATGAAGTGGTTTGTTACATTAACGACATTAAGGGTTTGTTCCACGACAGGGTTGTTATATGGCAGGTCTTCCTGGAGTAAAAATATTGAAGATTTCAGGTTTGGTAATTCTACATCCAAAATACCATCTATACGGTTTAGGTTAATTAATTTCACATCTTTATTAATTACTTTCATGGTTATGAGTAACTGGAGTTCGTTATTTACACTCAAATACTTATTTATTGTGGAAACAGCCGGTTCAACATTTGTTTTTAAATGTTGGTACGTATTTGTGGCATCAATTCGTACAATCTGATTAAAAACAATCTCAAGAATAAGCACTCCTATCAATAGTCCAAACGATAATATTAACCTGACTTTTAGTTTCACAGATTTGAGTTTATCTCCGTACTTTGGTTACTACGCCTTTCTCTTTGTATTTATATAATGAGAAGTAAATACCACGTGACGAACCATCTTCAGTAATTGCAAGGTTGCCGCAAACGCCCTGAAAATATCGCACACGATGCAGGTCCTTTCTCAGCCAGTCCCCAAAGGAACCATCTTCAGGGGATTCATCATTTATTTTTTTTGCTTCGTTTAAGACCAGGTTTATCGCGTCGTATGCCTGCATGGCCGGCCATACCGAAAATGGCATTTCCCCATGTTTATTCTTAAATGCTTCAAGAAATTCGTAAGCGAGTACATAGTTACCATCTGATGCCGTGAAAAAAGGAAATTCGGTTCCTACAATATCTCCTTCAGAATTATCGTAAAATGTGGGATCAAGTAAAGTAGTGGAACCAAAAAAATGGGCCTTTATTCCTAAATCACGTGCTTGTTTCATGGCATATCCAAACTCACGATATCCAAAAAAAGCATAAGCATCAAATCCTTCATTTTTATATTTTTTTAGTAAATCAGTATAATCAGTTTGTCCTTTTTCTATTGGTAAGATTTTACAAAAAATGTTTTCTTCGTCAAGCATGCTTTTGACTGTATTGGCGGCTCTTGCCATAAAGTCGTTGGGGTAATGAAGAACAGCTACTTTTTTAAGCCCCAGTTCAATAATTCGGATGGCCACTAAGCCATTTGCTTCTTCGGTTTTCTTTGCAATCTTAAATGTATTCCGGTTGAGGGAAGAGAGCAAATCATCACTATTTAAAGGATTTATACAAATTACATTATCTTGTAATATTTTATCTTGTATTTCCACCGTTCCATCAGTATTACTAATAAAAATAATATCAATGTTATGCTGCTGTTTAAGTTCATTATATAAAGGCAGTGCCCTTTCCCGTTCCCACTGGTCATCTCTGATATAAAGATTTGCGCTGGGTTCTTCAGGTAACTTTTTGTTATTGTATTGTTCAACGGCCAGCTCCATGGCTTTTACCGGGTCTATGCCTAAATCGGTTGCACGTAAGGATAAAGGAGCAATAAAACCAATATTAATTTCTTCTTTTTTTTGTTGTGTGCATGCAAAATTTAAAAAAGCTATGAGCAAGATTTGTATAATGTGCTTTGTAGTTTTCATAATATGCTGAAATTACTGATAATATAAATCCGTGATTAATAAAATACTTTATATTCTAAGCCAATTCCCACACCTGAACCCTTTTGTTCAAGAAAAGTATTTAAACGATATTCAACTACAAAAAATATATCATTAAGCAGTTGAATGCATAGTTTATGTTCTGTTACATGATTTACTATTACGTTCCTTTTGTCAAAAATAAGGTTCTGATCAATAAAACCTGATAAATAAATTCGGTTGTTTGTATGCTTAGGAAATAATTTCCGGGTATATACGTGTTCTATCATGCTCACATATGAAACAGGGGAATTTTGCCTGAATTGAATTAAATTGGGGTTTATACTGTAATTTAAATTGATAGAACTGAAAAAGTTTTTTAAATTCTCGCTTTGCCTCAACCTCCAACGGATCCCAAAGTGATGGTCGTCATTCTGTATCCCGCGTCTAAGTACTAACTGAAAAGTTAAATCAATTGGTATGTTTTGATCGATTTCCCATCTAAGATTTTGTTCGCAGTAAAAATTATCAACATCAGAACTTTGTGCAGCGCCATAGTAGCTGGTAAGAGAAAAATATTGAAAACGTTGGGGCAGGTTGGCCAGTAAATTTAACGTAAACACGCTGTATATACGTGTATCATAATAAAAATTGAAAACAGTAAACCCCTTATTTTTAACTAAAGTTAAGTTTTTATTAAGAGTATCATTTTTTAGTTGGGCCATTCCATACCGGGAATATGGTAAAAAAAACAATGAAATTAGTCTTTTAATGATCAAGCGATCTTTTTTCATAAGATAATACATTAATACGTATATTAATTTACAAAATATTTTGGAGATATGGGGTTTTGATCCATCTGATAAATTCAAAAGAATTATATTTGCCCAACTTGTTAGGTGTCATCTTTCCAATTTGGTTAGATGTTTCATTTTGTTGTTGACTTGTTAACACCAGGAGAATAAAAATAAAGGGTTGAAGATAATTTTTAATTTTCTACTATACTTTTTGATGCTTATATCTATGAGAATCTATGTAATAACTTTCTTTTTTTGTTTATCCTGTATCAATCTCTGTTCGCAAACAGCTATTGGGAAAAAAAACGAAATTGGCTTTGGGTCAGAGAATATTTCTGTTAATAAAGGGATTAATGGAGGCAATTATCTATATGTTGAATATTTGCACAAATTAACCCCATTTGTGTCAACAGGTACGAAAATAAGTACAGATCTTGTTCCGAATAATTTTGATGACTTTTTGTTTTATGCAGGAATCAGGTTTAATACAAAATTGAAAAAGAACAGACAAAAAGCGTTTTCTTTTTTGTATATAAAAAATTTGAATGCTGATAAATTCATGTATCATGTTATAGCGGCTAAAATTTCATTGATAAACTATTCAGATAATTCTTTCAGGATGCAGCTCTTTCCACTTACCATTTTATTTTCCGTACCTAACAATCAATTCTCATATTCTTACGAATTAATTGCCATGGCGTTTAATTTCAAATAAAAAAGTTGCAATTAATTAACCTATTTAACAATTACTTAAGGGAAGTAATAGGATCGATATAAAGGAATTATCTGAAAGTATGGATAGTAAGGAAATTGGATAAGTTTGAATCTAAATTTCCAAATCTTAAATTTTAATTAATCCCTTAATGCCTTCAGTCATAATTAATAATGATATAAGCAATGCTTTAAATTCAGTTGATATACACATTATATCTTGGTGTTCTAAATAAAACGAGTTACCAATGAGTGAATATCAGAAAGGATTTTCCTTTTTTCAAGAGGAATTAAGAAATGAGCTACATGGGTTTTTATCGGCTCAAAAGAATAAATACCCGGAGGAAGAAATAGTAAGAATTGATTTGCACTGCCATGATCATAACAGCGATGTTCCTGATGAGTTATTAGGCCGTATTTTAAATGTTCCGGAAACCTGGCTTAGAACAGAAAAACTAATTGACACATTAAAGAAAAGTAAGGTAGATGCAATTACCATTACAAACCATAATAATGCCCGCTCTTGTTTCGAATTAAAAAAGAAAGGTGTTGATGTTTTGGTGGGTGCGGAGTTTAGTTGTATGGTGCCTGATTTTCAGATTGGTATTCATGTATTGGCATATGGTTTTGACAGAGAACAGGAGCGTATCATGAATAAATTGAGGAGAAACGTATACAATTTCCTCCGTTACACTCGTTCAAACGATATACCTACGGTTTGGGCACATCCTTTGTATCATTACAGTTCAAATGAATTGCCCGGAATGGATTTCTTTAACAAAATGTGTTTAATTTTTGAGAGGTTTGAGGTGATTAACGGACAGAGAGATACGTGGCAAAATATGCTGGTAAAAAACTGGATAGAACAGTTAACCCCGGAAAAAATAGATTGTTATTGTGATAAATATAATATTAACCCAAAACTTTATTGTGCTAATCCATATAAAAAATCATTTACAGGTGGATCTGACAGTCATATGGGGATATTTGCAGGGCAGTCAGGCACAAATTTACATATACCAAACTTAAACGAAAGAATAAAAGTAGAAAAACTTTCGGTATTGGCCTTGGAGGCAATTCGAAAAGGGAATATGGCACCATATGGGAATCATCAAAATGCTGAGAAACTCACCATTGCTTTTCTTGATTATGTATGCCAGATAGCTATGAACAAAAAAGATCCTGGGTTAATGCGTATACTATTGCATAAAGGCAATCCCAAGGATAAATTGCTTGCACTTTTTGTTTCTAATGCATTTTCTGAACTACAACAGCATAAGGTTACAATGCGATTTGTTGAACTTTTCCATAATTGTTTTATGGGAAAGGTGCCCCCTACTGCACAACGTTGGATGTTGCCTAAGGTATATAAGCCGGTTTTTGATGATGCTATTAAGATTGCACGAATAAGGGAGCTGTCATCGGATTCGATGGTGCAAATGATGAATCAACATATAAACGCTATTTTCAATAAATTAAATAACATTCTGTATGAACGATTAAATAATAAAGTTGAAAAGATAAAAAGTAATCTATCATTTGAGCATGCCAACCTGAACGAGGTGATTGAAAAACTTGAAATACCCAGCGATATCCGGACGATTTTTGGAAAAAATAAAAAAGAAGATGGAAATCAGGTGGATGACATTGCATCGTTTCTTGACGGGCTGTCATTTCCATTTCTGGCAACATCAATTATTCTTGGGGCTAATTTTACCAGTACCAAGGTCATGTATAACAACCGTGAGTTGCTTAAAACTTTTTCAAACAATTTAGGCAAGTTAAGGCATCCGGAAAGGTTATTGTGGTTAACGGATAGCTTTGAAGATAAAAATGGTGTTTCCTTATTTCTACAGGATGTGCATAAAGAAATTAAAAAAAGAAACCTGCCAATTGATTTATTGGTTTGCAGCAATACCTTGGAACCGGACGATCACTTAATTGTAGTTAAACCGCGGGCAGAATACAATCTTCCTTATTATGACAATCAAACAATGAGGATACCTGATTTTATAGAAATCCATAACTTGTTCCTGGAAAATGAATACGATCGCATTGTATGCTCTACAGAGGGTGTAATGGGGCTTGTAAGTTTGTATTTAAAAAATGCGTACAGTGTAAAAGCCTATTTTTACATGCACACCGATTGGATCATGTTTTTACGTAAAGTATTAAGAGTTGATCGTCACAACCTGAACCGTATTAGGCGATTTTTACGTGTTTATTATAGTGCTTTTGATGGATTATTTGTTTTAAACACTGACCACCGTGACTGGCTAACTGGATCTGAAATGGCTATTGATGAAAGTAAAATAAGATTGACAGCACATTGGGTAGATCATAAATTTAAGCCTCAACCTTCCGGAAAAAAGGAAGTATTTGGCATTGATGATGACTATAAAATACTATTGTTTGCAGGGAGAATAAGCCATGAGAAAGGAATCATGCAGTTACCCTTGATTTATAAGGAAGTCAGGGAAAAAATACCTAATTTAAAGATGGTTTTTGCAGGGACCGGTCCGGCTGAAGAAGAATTAAAAAAGATTATGCCGGAAGCGATTTTTATGGGTTGGATAGCCCATGACCATTTGCCGGTTGTATATTCATCTGCAGATTTATTAATATTGCCTTCCAGGTTTGATACATTTAGTTGTGTTGTACTTGAATCACTGAGCTGTGGACTTCCGGTTGCAGCATTTAAATCAAAAGGGCCGAAAGATATTATTTTAGATATGAAATGTGGATATTTAGTAAAAAACCAGCATGAAATGGTATACCGTATTATTGAACACTTTAGTAATCCGGTTTTGGCATTTAGAATGAAAGAGAAAGCTATTGATAGGGCAAGTGATTACAGACCGGAAAA
>JBNLCS010000300.1:0-5801 GCA_050303935.1 Bacteroidales bacterium | reverse complement strand
TGTGATTTTCCTGAATGGTCTGAAATGTAGAAATCTTCAATTATCCATGTACCTGACGGGGCATACTCAGATAATTTAAATTTTTTGGTGTACGTGTATAAGGTTTCATATTGCTCATCTATAGTAACATACTCCCATAGTTCATGATAGATTGAATTTTCATGTTTAATATTAAAATTAAACCCGGAAACACCGGCTTTATCATCTTGCACGGTGATTGTCAATAAAATTTCATCCCCTGCATAATAGATTTCTTTGTCAAACGAAACGGATTTGATAAGTGGATATTCACTATCAGAATCAGGGTTATCAATATGAACAATATCATCCGGGTAATAACTAAAATAGTTATCTGCATTATCATATCCACTAAGTTCGATATTATAGTTCCCGGATTGAATAAACGGATTTGAGGCGGTTATATTAAACCGGTACACAGAATCGTTTAAACGATAATAATAGTCAATAAATTCATAATTCATATTATACAATGCTAACCCGATATCTAAAATACCTGAAATATCATCCGTTATTTCAATATCAATTAGCATAGAGTCGTTCAATTCATGGAATGTAACACTTTTCAATTCAGGGGCTAACGTATCTTGTGTAGTGCCCTCAATAACCAGATAATGTTTCAGGCTGTCTTCATTATATGTAATACCATTATCGGCATTGTCATAAATACTGATTTCCAGTTTTCGAAGCCCGGCTATTTCGTATATTTTAATTGGGTAGGAGAACGAAAAACTTTGTTCATTACTTTCGCCTGTTTCAAAAAAATATTCCAAGGTGCGTGAAAGCGAATCTGAAATTTCAAAGTTTAAATAACTAAGGCCCGAAATAGTATCTTTAAAATGTAAATTAAACAAAACAGTATCTCCCGGATATGCTGTGTCATGGGATACTGAAAAAGATACCAATTCGGGGGCAATGGTGTCCGGGTGATCGTTCAGTACAATAAATGTATCATCATGATCTTCCCTGGTAAACTCATAATAATCATCTTCATAACTAAGTTCAATATTTCCTACATACCATTTTCCCTGGCCAGCAAAGTGGGGTATGTCCATAGAGAAGGTAATTTCATTGTCCTCAAGTTCAGAGGCATAGATATAAAAAAGCTCAGACGTTTTGTCCTGGGGAGTATTCACAGCTATTGATCCATAATAAAGTTGATCACCATTTTTAATTTTTACGGTAATATCAATAGATTCGCCAGCTTCAACTGTGTCGCTGGAAAAGCTTATTTCGGGAAGATATTCATTTTGGGCAATAGTATTTCCTATGGCCAAAATTATTGTTGCTAAAAGCATGTAAAATTTTTTCATGTCGATTTATTTTTATTTAAAGTTCAGGAACAAAATTAGGATAGGGAATACACGAATAAAAACGGATAAATAAGTCTGAATTCAATTTAATGGATTTAATTGCAAATGGTTAACATTTATTGATAGTAATAATTATTACAATTGCAAAAATTGCAACAATCTGATCTTAGAAAATATAATATTGCAATACAGAAATTTTGTTTTTGTTGATTTTGCAAATTTTAATCAGGGTAATTATGTGTTTAACTATCTGTAAGACAAAGTAAAAGCAAAACATGCCACAATTCAGGGTGCGTATTTACTTCATCAATGTTATACTGGTTCTTAACAGGTTTGTTAAAGCAAAGATGTTTAGAACCAGTTATACGCGGAAGGAACAGGTTTATGTTTTTCACAACCGGAACGTAGTGGAGCCCATTGACGAAGGAAATATACCTGAGTTCTTTCGGTATAATAGTGTGTTGAAAAAGTTACCACATTAAACGGCGCAACAAGATTATTAGTTTTGTATACACCACTTTTTCGCATCTTCCGGATTATCAAACAAACGACATGTCCAGTTTGTTGTTTTCATGGCTTCAATATATTTGTTTGCAAGTTTTTTAGCACTGGTTTGGATGGCAATTATTGCTACTTTCACATTTCTGTTCCAGTAACTGGCACCTTTGTCAAGTGCACTTATCACCATCATGTCCAGGCTTGTAACATTAATCTTCACTACTTGCGAGAAATCCCATATCTGATATTTCAAATCATCAAAATATTTGTTGCCTATTAATTCTCCGTTTGCATCAATGATCTCTTTAATGGTTAAATCTCCATTAAAATATACCGAAGGGTTTTTGTCAATCCAATTAATTTGATAAGTCATGGGTTAAAAGTTAGTTTCGCTAACTGCAATTTACAAAAAATATTCGTGAATTACCAGAGAAAAAACATTGGGTGTAGGACAAAATTCCCTTTTATCTCAATTACTAAAAAGTGGGCATCCTGGTAGGGCTATAATAATTATTTTATTGACCACTAAAAACACGAAAGACACGAAAAAGGTATTCCCTGCAACAAAAATATTTTCAAGCGTTTTATCAGGCCATATAGTTTTTCGTTTTGCTGTTCATACAAAACGGGAACAGTAAACAGAGGAAAAAATGCGTAAATTCTAAACTTTATTATTTTTTGCCTGAAGCTGCAAAAGATGTGATAATAGCAAACTTAAGTTCATAAATATTCAGATTATTAACTTTGTAGGTAGGGTATGTGAACCCAACCTCATACCTAATATTCGCAGTAGATGTTCTTGCCATCAGGTGCCCTAACCCGGCATATATTCCTAATCCGCCTTCGGTTTCTTTAATATATGGTTCGTCCCTTTTCAGGTTGGTAGCGCTAAATTCCAATGCTCCATGTGCATAAAATGAATTTTTTCTTTTATAAAACGGAAAGATAACCCCCATTCCCATACCTCCTGAACGCACTTTTAAAAAAACAGGGTCTGGATAATCGGTACTCAGGAATTGGAAAAAATTGTTTGATGAATATTCAAAATCAATAACGAGTATAACTGAAGAAACATCATAGGAATAAGTGACACCAAACCTTGGGGTGAAAGCCTGGCCCCATAAATAATTTCCTCCCAGCAGGATTCCGGTGAAGTTATTTGCCTGCACGGTGATTAAACGCATCTCTTTTTCTTCTTCATATAAGGTAATATCGTCAATTTCTATATCATCTTTTGCCGCAATGTTTGTATTAAAATTCCTGCCTAACCTTGATAGTACAGGATCAAAGTCGTCCAAAGGAAAACTTTTTATCAGATCTCGCCATATACGGTTACCGGTTGATACTTCATATAAATTTAAGGTGAGGATTGCAACGCTTCCAATATTATTAATTTCACCTAGCAAAAGAAGCTCGGCTTCATATTTTTTGGCATTTTCAATGGACACTAAAAAATCCTCAGGCTCATAAATGTCATTTTCTTTTTTCGGAAGAAATACTGTATAGTCATGGTATTCTTCAATATAGGTTTTTAAAAGCTTGGAGGTTGAATATTGAAGTTCCCCGGAATTGTCCATATTGATGATTTCGAAATATGGGAAATAAATTCTTTTCTGTGCGTGTGTATTACATATAAATATGGAACACAGGGATATTGCTACTAAAAAATGTTTGTCAATATTCATTGTCTTTAATATTTAAACCTTTATTACACAAGATAAATATAATACGTACATGGTTGCGTTGAGCAATTCAAACATCATTTAACACTCTGATTGGCTGATTGTTTTAATTAATCAAATAGTCTTATTTAGAATTGTTCAAAATAATTTACACCATGAGGTAACCATTGCCATGAAAATGGATGTATAGTATGCAGGTATTCCGGATTATTTTTTTATTCAAAGAAATTTATGTATGTTTTTTTTATGGTAAAATGGGTATTGGTTATAATTGCTGTATTAAGAAGAAATGATAAAACCTAAATGGAAAGGGATTAATAGTATAAGAATGCCATGAATATAAGATAACATAGTCTCTGACAAGAAAACGCCAAATATTTCGTTACTCTCGACTTGATTTTAGTCATCCCGCCAAGCGGGACTCCTTAAAATCAAGCCTTCGAAGGCCTCGTCTTTGTCGTTTTCTTGTCAGAGACCAAAAAAGCGTGAGTTTTCTTGCAAGTACTACATAGCGTTATCTCTTTACCTTCTTCTCATAGATATCAATCCATTCGTTTACCGATATTTTCTTAACAAGTTGTTTTATTAAATCATAGGGTATATCATCCATTTTTTTAAAACGTATACAGCTTTTCCCCATATCAAGTTTACCTGTACAATGCTTAGGGTACTCTTTAACAAACCAGTTGTATAATTCTTTGTTGGCATAAACACCACTATGGTACAGTGCAATATAGTGTTTTTGAGAGGCTACGCTCATAAAAGGAAGGGGTAACGCAGGGTCGCAATGATAACCACTTGAATATATAGAGTGCGGTACCACATAGCCTATCATACCATATGACATAGTTTCAGAAAACCCTTCCGGTAAATTATCGAGTATGACCTGACGAAGTTTATTCATGGCAATTTTGCGGTCATCAGGTAATTGATCAATATAATCTATTGGCGAATCAGCTTTAATTTGCATGATTAAGTAATTTATAAAGCAATTGTTACTAATCAAACATTTTAAAGAAATTAAATGTTCATTCCTGAATAGCTTATTAGAAATATCCACTATAAGCTATGCACTATAAGCTATCCGCTAAATTCACACTTTTTCAACCAATTCTTCTAATTGTTCCAACTCTTTTTTTAGCGCCGAACGCTTTATCAGGGTATAATTTTTAACACCTATCTCTTTAAACCAGTCACTCCACATGTCAATTACATTGTCCCATTCCATGTCCTTATCCCTGGGGGAAGCTTCAATAAGTACAACATGCAGGTTATTAAATTTATCTTTAATAGGTTGCAATTTGCTCCGGTCTTTTCCTACAATAGGGTATCCATCGGTCAGTATAAACAAAAAGTTCTTCGTTAATGTATCCGTTGAATAGTCTACTTTCAGGTCTTCATAAAAATATTTCCAGATATCCGCACCATAAAAGTCTGATGGATTGTTACTAAATACCGCTTTTTTATATAAAGTATCCAGGTTGGCATAAAACTGTTCTTTTCTTTTTTCTTTTTCGGGCCTTCTTTTCATTTTATCAATCTTACTCATATTGATATACATCCGGTCTTCAAAAATGTGGTTTCGCAAACCTGACCCCCGCTGAGGGGCAATTACAATTTTTATCTCATCTCTCGACTTTATAAACAGGTTCTTTTGCACCCTTTTCTCAAATAAATCGTAGATTCCCTGTATAATTTGTTTGTCCCTGTCGGGCTGGTTTTCCTGAACTATTAAACGGTCAGATAAATCCAGCAAAATAATATAATTATGTTTTTCCCGTATTTTAGATTTTTCAGGTGGTTTTGGTGCATTGCATGAAAACAAAGCAAATGTGGTAAAAACAACAAATGTAGTTTTTAATAAATTTTTCATGGCAAATATTTTTTGAAGTGTTAATGATTGTAAATTTTAAAAAGGGTTTTTTATTTCCGGCATTAGCTGCCACGCTTGGCAACAACTTTAACCACACCCGGTTTTATTCCGTGTTTTTCTTCAAAATCCTTTTTAATACCCAAACACCTTTCCTTGACCCCTTTCAGGTTTTCAGGTGACAGATATGAAATCCATCCGGATGAAAATTGTTCGATATATTTTTTAAGGTTTCCATACATAACCGTAGCTATTTCTTCACGATACGCAATGATGGTATCTTTAATTTCCTGAACATTTACCAGTTTTGCGGTAAGTACTTTAATATCCTTTTGATGATGTTTTATAATTTTCCTAATGTTATCGGTTATTTTACGCTTATCCCATTCACGTAATAATGAGTCAAGCAATAAACTCCAG
>JBNLCS010000299.1:0-8671 GCA_050303935.1 Bacteroidales bacterium | reverse complement strand
GAAAATGAGGCTACGGAATTATTGAAAAAGTAAAGAATTTTATTTGTGTATTAAAATCCCGGAATATTTTCGGGATTTTTTTATTTATGAAATTGAGAATTCAAAACCGTGGAACATTTAAAAGTACAAGCAACAAGCTGGACAAAAATAGACTTCAATAAATTATTTTTAAAAATTGCCATGATATTTTATTATTATTTTTCATTTCTGTATTTTCAAATTTTAATACAGCCCACCAACGATACACTTGACTACCACCCCATCCCCATTCTGATCTAGCGATCCCATAACAAGTCAAACTAACATATGGGTCATGGTCTTCATAGCCAATGTTGAATTGAATGCTATCTCCTGGATTTATGTTCTTTTCACCCTCACCATTTTTTATATCAAGTACTTTCAAAGGAATTTTAAGTTCCCCCATCCATATATCTTTTTTATTAAATGAACTGGAATAAGTAAATTGTTGTAAGATATCATTATTTGAAGATGACATATCCCCTTTTGCAAAAAAATAACAGGAGAACCCTTCTTTTGAAAATTCATTTTTAATGCTGTCAAAATCAGCATCAAATATCAGGTTAAAGTTATCGGCAGACATTAAGTGGTCATCTTCCACTTTAAACGCAAAGTATAAAAAATCCTTGTCATATTTTGTTGAATAAATCATTGAGAAATTAGTTAAGTCCTGAAAACCTGGTCCATTTGTATAAGAGTTAATATGATCCAGACGATAAAATCTGTCATTCTTCCAGTCTTCAAGATTTCCATCAATCACAGGTGAGGAAGAAATAGGACAAACTATAGTCTTTTTTATACATGCATCAGGAATATTTGCACCTATGTATGTTTGGGCATTGCATATTGAATTTATCATTAGTAAAAATAATAACACATATTTATTAGGCATGATTATTCAAGTATTAATAGTTAAAGGTTTTTAATTTCAATTGATTGAATGGGGTATCCAGCTTTCTCTAATAATTTATCATTAACTGTAATCTCATATTTTTCTTTAAGACCATCCAGTATATAATTTAATTTTGCCTCATTTATTCGATTTATTTGGTTTTCATTAAGCTTTTCATCTTCATAGGTCATTTGTTTAGCCGGCTCTCTTGTAGATACATTTCTTTTGTAATATTCCAAAAACATGTACTGTTCATATAGCTTTTTTATATCCCCAATCAATTTGTTCATGTTACCATTTTTTTTTATTTCATTATATTTCAATAGGAATTCAATCTTATTAAATGTTTTATGATTTCTAAATTCACTGTTAAACTGATTAAATTCATTTAGTACACTTTTGTGTAAGCTCTTTATTTCTTTTAGCGTAATATCCTTTCCATTAATTTTTGCAATTACTTCATCATCATTTTTTAACACATCATCTATAAACTTTTCTTTACACAATATATCAATATTTAATTCAGAATGTTTTTCTTCATACGTTATGTTTTTGGCAATTTTGTTTTTGATCATTTCGGAATTTGTAATATTTAGTGGTTCTTGCTTTCTTTCTAAAATACCAAATAACCTAATTAAATGAACATGGTTTTTTGTTGTTACTGAAATAATTTCCCCAATATTCATGTCATATACCTTTTTTTCAATAGCAGGTAATAAATCCCCTCCAGTAATGTTATATAAATTGAGATTTTTGATAAATGGGAAATTGTCAATATAATTATAATCTGCAATAAGTTTTTCAAAATACATATTGTCATTTTCTATCCTGTTTTTCAAATCTGCTATCTTATCTTTATCTGTTACATTCAATGTTATATGCCCGATTTTATAAAAACGGTTTCGCCTTGACCAAACCTCTTCTATTGTACTTTTATTAATCTTCATATATATGTTATTTGAAGGCAAAGACAATATGTTTAATAATATATCTCTTATCTCAAGGTAATCAGTTTTTACAATGGTGTCTAACTTATTGGCATATGCATCGGCTATGATAAGACCTATTCTTATAGATGCGTCCCAGGCTAGTTTAAAATTTTTCCTTGAATTACCTTCGTTATCATGATAATTGTTTGCTTTATCAACTCGTTCATTAAACTCTTGTAAGGCTAGGTTATATTGCCCAATTTCCAAAACATGCTCATAAAGATCTATTTTTGAGCTTGTTTCATTCTTGTTGCAACTATTAAATAAGAATAGAAAGAAAGTTGATAATAATATTATGTTTTTCATAGCAAAATTTTATTATTCTGTTTTTAGTCTAATCTCCGATAAATCAATGTTAGCATTTCCTTTGCCTTCGAAACCAAAGTTCATTTTAAAGGAGTTACCTGCAATATTGACCGAATGATTTAGATATACTATATTGTTTACTTTTATATCCCAGGTAGAATCGCTACAGCTTATTTCAATTTTGTTTCTGGGAGCAAAATTTTGAGAAGTTGCTAATAAATAATTGTTTTTGAGTAATTTTATCTCAGAAGCTTCAACTATTACCTTAAAACTTTCAATTGAGTTTGAAAAATTAAATACAACAAAAACATCATTTGGAATATTTTCATTATTTATGTACCATAAGAGATTAAATTTTGTTGAGATCTCTTTTTTATGCCATATATATGTATTTTCCCCTTTTTCTTTTTGCAAAGATATATGGTTATTGTAAGTATCATTGCCCCAATTGTTATGTTTTAAAATATTCGGATTGTCAAAAAACCATCCTGACAATGAATAGCCTACATTGTTATCTGCATGAAAAATATAATTGAAATTTTTTTCAACTTTATTATTTAATGTTGTGGTTTTACCTAAAGCAATGTCATCAAAAAATGCCCCTGTATTAGAATTTGTCCAATATCCAATTCGTCCGTAAAAAAAAGTAGTGTCTGTATTACTCATTACAAGATGGTCATCAAGGTATATATTTATTGAATCTGCTTTACGTTTAACCTGAAAACTATACCATTGTAAATTTTCCAAACGAATCTGCTTGGAATTTATAACAAAAGTTTTACCGCTTACTTGTTTAATCAGTTCTAATTTTTTTGATAAATCATTCCCGCTCCATCTGAAAAGATAATAATTGGATGAATCTTGAGCATTGAAACATACCCCAATACCTTTCCCATCAGCAGGGGCCTGAACACCACACCTAAATGAGTAATTATTCCAGTATGGATGCCCAAACAAAACAAGGGCATCTTTATTACTATTTTTCATTCCTTTATAACATTCTGCACCATTTCTTTCATCTTCCCAATTTCCTTCAAGCTGCCAATAATGAATAACTGAACGGCTTTTATTTTTTATGTATTCCTGATGGATTTCGGGTAAGTTTTTAGTTGCATAAAAAAAGTTTATCTGATGGTAATCGTTGTTATAATATGGTTCAAGGTCAGTAAGGAAGTTTATGTTATCAAAATAGACGTTTCCTTTATCCGATCCAAAACCTACTTTTCCACCAGCAAATGTATTATCAAAAGTGTCGATAATTGTTTTACCATCAAGTTTTATTGTTATTCTTCCTTCAGATTTAATAACTGTTAAACAGTATAAATCCTTTTTGATTAAATTTTTTGGTAATGCTATTTTTTTTAGTGGTTTTTCTTCATTTTCGACTTTTTTGAACAAATTGATTGAATTTTCGAAAATGGATAAGCCATAATGATTATTTAGATCTAGATAATCAAACAACATAAAGATGTTGTAATCGTCCTCACCTTTAAAACATAACTGATAAACATAACTATTTGTGCATGAAGCATTAATTATTGCAGTTTCGCTTTTTTTAACGGGTTTTAGGTATAAACGATTATTGGTCAAATAATCATCATTTATAATTTGCCAGTTTTTTTTATTTTGAAACTTAATTCCTAAGATGTTTAAATCTTCAAAATCGAAGTTGAGTTCATTACTTTCACCTGTTCCAGTCGGTATGAAATTAGAGTTTGTTGTTAACAATATTTTGTCTATACAGGAATTTACTTCGTCATTCCATATTTCCAATTTATCATTACTTTTCAATTCAAGCAAAGGCCCTTTAATCCAATGCCATTTATTTAATATGGATGTGTTTCCTATGTACATGAAACTTCCACCATTTATTTTCATTTTATATGAATTTGAGCAAACTAATGGCCAATATGCCCTAACCCAAAAATGATAGTTGTCTTTAGGTAAGTTCATATTGTAGACAGCCCTTCCTATATGATAATGGTGATAACCAGTGGATACAATTGCTTTGCCTTTAGAAGCACCTTCCATATCAATGATTTCAATTGGTTCTGTAATGCTTTCCGCAGATTCGCATTCAATCCAGATATTGTTCCCGTTACTAGTATTATCCTCTGTTGAAAACAGAAGTATTACCGAAATACCTGTTATTGATAGAATTGAAAACAGAAATATATTTATTTTCATTCTTTATGGATTAATTTAGTTTTAGTCCCCAATATTAAAAAGAGTTATTATTAACAGTGGCAGTAATGCTGCAGATAATATTGGGGTAAAGAAATTCTGAATTATAACAGAAACTAAACTTCCAGTACATCCAAGTGCAAAATAATTTCTGTTATTTTTTTCTGAAATAGAAGACATGAATATGTTGATTGATTTTTTTAGGAAATAAAATAGCATCCAAATGAATGCAGTAAGACCTAAAATGCCTGTTGTAGCACCAATAATTAAATAACCACAATGTACTGATGGTTCCGATGTGTTTATTTTTTGAAAGCCATCATAATAGATCGTTATATTATTTTGGAAATTTCCAATCCCAACTCCAAGTAAAATGTTTTTTGATATCAAGTTTAAGGAAGCTAGCATTTCCATATAAAAATTTTTAATATGCTTTTTTCCTTCCTCTTCTATATAAGCATTGCCGTTTTGTATTTTAGGCATTTTGCCTGACATAAAAAGATTTGATGTTAAATACATATAATTTTTGCCAATATTTTTTTTAAAGAGTACTGTTTTGTCAAGATCTGATAATATAGTCAACCTCCTGTAATAGTTTTTACTGATGCTTCCCCTTTCATAAAAGGATATTGTATCTCTAAGCGCTTCTTTATTTTTTTCAGGCATCACCATGAAATACAGGAAACCACCTAATATGAAAACAACGCTGATTTTTAACAGCATTTTTTTACCAAGGATTAGGCCAATTACCAGAAAACTGATAACAATGGTTATCATGGCACTACCTGTTAACACAACCAAAGCAGACAAAATAAGGATTATTGCCATCCATGATTTTTTATAGAAAGATGAGGTACTTATCAATTCTATTAAAACTAAAGGGAGTGTGATGCTGAGATATGAGCCTAATAGATTCCTGTTTTCAAATGGCCCCCTTACCAAATAAATTGAATTATCAAATATTGCATATTGTAAAAAAGCCATAATCAATACCAATGTGGTCTGCCATATCAACAGCTCTTTAACAAGGCCTTTTCTGATTGTTTTCAGGTTACCTAGAAGCAATGTATAGAATATTAAAAAATATTCTATAAACTGAATAAAATCTTTTAACCAATCAGCAACAGAAGATGAATATGTTAAAGTTAATCCTGCAAATAACAGGAATATTAATACAGGGAAAGCAGGAAATGTTATACCATTTAAACTCCTATTGATAAACAATTTAATTAACAAAAGTAAAAATGCGATACCGAGGAAAAAATCTGATATTGAAAGGTTTAATGCAATTAAAGGATGTCCCGGATCTTGTGGTGAAACATAAGCAATATTCATGGTTAACGGGAACAAAAATATGGTTAATAATAATAGGATATCAATTGTTTTTTGTAAAATTTTTTCTTTACTCATTGTTAATAATGTTAAGATAAAGTGGCTTTTAAAACAAATGTTAAAAAAATAGACATAAGTATTGTAATGCTTAATACTCTTGATGTTTTCAATTTTGTACTATCAAAATTTAATATTGCGATAATAAAAATGCATTTGAATAAATTATTGAGCAGTGAATACCAATGTTCAAAATCTATTTTGTAATTAAATTGAACAACAATGATTAAAACAAACATGAACAAGACAACTCCTACGCATACAAACAAAAAAGCTTTTAACAACGGATTTGTTATAAGAATACTACTTTTTCTTTTGATAAAACGAATCATCATAACAGATACTGCTATTGATAAAAAAATGGTCGCTAAAGGTATTCTTTTCTTTATTTCAATGGGAATAGATAATTGATGTGCAATATTGATTTTATCAACTGTATAATAAAGTAATAAGAACAATACTGTAAAAATTATTCTGTTAGGTATTGAAAAATCAATATTGTTTAACCTTTTGTTATTTATTGATATTGACAGAAATAATTGAAAAATTGCTAGCATTGCTAAAATAAATATCTGTCTATATCCTATCGATAAATAAGATAGTGGAAATAATACGATTGTTATGAGAAAGAGAATATTAAAAGGATGGTTAATTGTCTTATACATAATAGATAGTGTTTTTAGTCTTTACATTCCCTTGCTAATGGGATTATAAAAAGTTTGCGAACATAATGATATGTGTCATTATTTTTGGAAGTGGTTTTTATTTAATACAACAAATATTGATCAGTATAAATAAATATGTAATTAGGGATCAATACATTGCCAATCCATTTTCTCTATTTTTTTAAGGTATTTATGATAAATATTATGGTACTAAAAAATTTAGTCGCACGTATATTTTAATGACTATGTACACACCAAAGGCTCGTCAATTAGCAAATGACTGACAACTTTTGCATAACATATTAAAGTATTCTTAATTAAATTATATTATTTTAACAAATTTAATTGGGTAAGATTAACAATATGCAAACTTTATCAAATGTATGTATTGTTTCTACAATATTGAAAAATCAAATATATATAAAATTTTCAAATCTAAACATAAACTATGTCAAAATTTTATTTATGAGAATTCCTTGAGGCTTGTCCCGGGGGCATTCATTGTCAGATGTTTAAAAAAGGATATTTTGGTTGTCAATAGCATATGTATCTTTGTTGTATGAGCAATAAAGGTGTCAAAATAAAAATCAGGGCCAATTTTCCATTCGATCCTGCAAAGTGGCCTTTTTTTTACGGATGGGTTATACTTTTTGCAGGAAGCATTGGTATGGTATTTAGTACTCCAGGGCAAACAATAGGCGTATCTGTGTTTACTGAAAATCTGAAAAACTCTCTTTCTTTAAACGGTAATCAACTAACACTGGCGTATATGTTTGGCACTATAGGAAGTTCTTTGTTTCTAACCCGTATTGGGAGATTGTATGATCAATATGGGGCCCGGATAATTTTAATACTTGCATCGGTTTTTCTTGGTCTGGTCTTATGGTACCTTACTTTAGTTGATAATCTTGCCATGTTTTTTAAAATAAAGTACAAGATTGACACTGTTTGGCCAATTATGATATTAATTTCGTTTGGTTTTTTTGGAATTCGCTTTTTAGGTCAGGGCACGCTTACCATGGTTTCAAGAAACATGGTAATGAAATGGTTTGAAAAAAGAAGAGAAAGAGCCAATTTAATTTTAGGGGCTACCGTATCGTTGGGTTTTTCGTTAGCACCAAAATTATTTTACGGATTAATTAAAAAGCATGGTTGGGAAAATGCATGGATCATTATTGGAGGTGTTATCGCAACTGTGTTCACATTGTTCGTAATCATTTTCTTCCGTGATAATCCGGAGGATTCCGGATTAAAACCAGATGGGAACAGCAACGTTGAAAAAGCACGAAAAAGAAAAATTCGTGTAGTCCATGAATTTCAATTGAAGGAAGTGAAACGTACCTATGTTTTTTGGGTAATAAATTTATCATTGGCTTTGAATGGATTTTTAATTACGGCCTTTACATTCTGGATTGAATCCATATATGAAACTGCTGGTTACAATATGGAAAAGGCCATATCATATTTTATGCCAACTGCATTGATATCTGTTTCTTTTTCGATTATATTTAATTTGGTGAGTGAGCATATTAAACTAAGAAATGCTTTGTATGTGAATACGTTGGGATTAATTATTGCATGTATTGGTATCCTTAATTTGAGCAATAATGTTGATATGCACAATGTTATTATTATAGGTATGGGTATGATGAATGGTACTTTTGCAGTAATTAGTGCATTAGCGTGGCCTAGATTTTTCGGATTGAAATATCTTGGTGAAGTATCAGGGTATGCCATGAGCTTTTTGGTTTTTGGTACAGGGATAGCGCCTTTCTTTTTTAGTAAGTCAAAAAGTATTTTTCAATCATACAATCCGGCTGTTTTCGTTTGTTTAGTAATAGGAATTGTGCTGTTTTTTATGTCGTTTAAAGCAACAACCATAAACGAAAACGAACTTATGCTTTGATAAATAGTTAATTTTCTTTGACTTATGTTAGTTGCAAAGGGTAACTTGTACGTTCTTAAAACGTAAAAATCAATAAGTATACAAGAATGAAAAAAATATACATGCTCCTGACCATTCTTATATTTACCAGTAATGTATTTACCGGTCAGAGTTTTAGTATATATTCTGTTTATCAATATGGCGATGAATTATCTGATGCACAATACAAAACGGTAATACTTTCTGAATGGCATAAACAAGAGGCAGAAAAGGCGTTGGCAAAAATTAATAAGCTTGAAAGAAAAATTAAAATAGAACTTGCCAAAAAAACTGATGAATCAAA
>JBNLCS010000298.1:0-4326 GCA_050303935.1 Bacteroidales bacterium | reverse complement strand
AGAGGTTGATACAATATTTTATAAAACCGGTTTATATGAAAATGATCAGCTTAAAGTATCCATATTGAAATCATGCATGTTAACCAAGTATAATAAAGTTCCAAGCCAAAGTGACACGTTAAGCAGTTATGGGAAATTATTATTTTATATCGCAAAAATGGAAGAGAATTCTAAGATGATTAGTGACATACCAGTTTCAATGCATAGTGATATTTTGAATTTAGTTGTGTCAGAGGAAGATAGAAATAATAAATTTTATAAGGTATATTCTTTTATTTTGTTTCAGGGGGTTGTACATGAGTTTCAAAAATTTGCCAGGAACAGAGACAAAGATATGGTGAAGAAAGGTGGGCATCAAATTGAAACGATGAATATTATTGATAGTGATGTAGAAATTGAAACAAATGAAATAGTTATAGCGGATGATACAGGTTCAGATGAAATCCGGTTCAATGAAGAAATAGCGCCCATCACAAGACAGAGCGATGACATTGAACTTTCAATAGTTACTTTTGAAGAAGTGGAGGAGGAAGAAGAAGTTTATTTTATTGTTGAAGATATGCCAAGGTTTAAAGGAAAAGGGCTCGATGAGTTTAAAAAATATATTGTCGAAAATTTGCGATATCCTGCAATTGCCCAGGAAAATGGAATTCAGGGAAAGGTTTATGTTCAGTTTATTGTTAACAAAGAAGGAAAAGTGGATGATGTTTTGATAGTTCGTGGTGTTGACCCTTCTTTGGATGCAGAGGCGGTGAGGGTTGTTAAATCGTCTCCATCCTGGGAACCGGGAATACAAAGGGGTAAAACAGTTGATGTGAGGTTTACGTTTCCAGTGTATTTTGTTTTACAAAAATAGGCTAGTGTGTAGATTGCTAATTTCCCAAACTAATTTTCGCCCTATTTTCCTTTTTTCTGCGTTAAATTTTTTCGCCGTAGCTTTGGCTATGCCTGTAAAATTTGCCTTGAAAAAAGAAATATATATTCAAAAATTTTAGTTCGTTAAATTAACACTCTCCACACTAGGTAATAAACAACTGTTTTATACCTAATTTAAGAAGTATTTTCGTTAGCAGGTCTTACCCCAGTGCAACATCCAAAGTCATCATGATACTAAATCCCAAGAGTGTGCCCAACGTTGCAATATCTGTGTTTCCGCCGTTTTGTGATTCAGGGATTAGTTCTTCTACAACAACATATATCATAGCACCGGCTGCAAAAGCCAGCGCATAGGGTAATATCGGCCGTGCATAAATTACTGCAAAAGCACCTATTACACCTGCAATGGGTTCAACTACCCCGGACAGCTGTCCGTACCAAAACGATTTGAATTTAGTTAATCCTTCTCTTCTTAATGGAAGCGAAACGGCAGTACCTTCGGGAAAGTTTTGTATACCAATACCCAATGCCAGTGCTATGGCACCGGCTAGCGATGCAGATGGTAAATCATGCGCTAAAGCCCCAAAAGCAACCCCAACAGCTAATCCTTCAGGAATATTATGCAGGGTAATTGCCAATACAAGTAGTATACTACGTTGCCAGTTTGTTTGGATGCCTTCAGCTTCTGATCTTGGAAGCCCCAAATGAAGATGGGGCATTATTTTGTCTACCATAAAAAGAAATGCACCTCCACTAAGAAAACCAATTAATGCTGGTACCCACGCTATTTGTCCTGAATTTTCTGCCATTTCAATTGCTGGGGCAAGAAGTGACCAAAAACTGGCAGCGATCATCACGCCTGCCGCAAAACCAAGCATTGCATCCATTACCTTGCGATTGAAGCCTTTAAAGAAGAAAACAAGTGCTGCACCTGCCGCAGTTAACCCCCATGTAAATATAGTTGCAAACAGGGCTTGTGTGGTGGGAGCGAGAGTTTTAAACCATTCCATAAAAATCATTTTCTTTCAAAATTAATTGAAAGAAAATGAAATACAAATATTCTAAAAAATGTAAAATAAAAATGAAAAGAAGATAGTTATTCGTAAAAATCAACATTTATGTTACCTCCCGATGTATGCATATAAATAGGGATGCCACCATCGTTCATTGTACCTTCTAAACGTCCGTTTTTATTGTAACCTGAAAAATTTATTAGTTCAGCATTCACCTTATTGGCGCTTAAATTGAGGTCCATGCCAAGATTTCTTGGTAACGTTGCCCGGATACCTCCACCACTAGTTTCAAGATACAGTTCTTCACTCAGGCCAGTAACATCGACATCGATTCTTCCACCACTTGTTGTGGCTTTTACATAATTGGCTACACCATTAATATTTATTGACCCACCGCTAGTATGTGCATTGACTTTTCCATATATATCTTCCAGTCTTATACCTCCACCAGAAGTATTTGCTGTGATATCACCATTTGCGTTCGTTATGGTTATTCCCCCACCGCTGGTGTTCACATCAGCTTTACCTTCTATACTTCTTACATGGATACCTCCACCACTGGTGTGGGCCCTAACATTTCCGCTAATATCGGCAATATTTATACCACCGCCACTTGTGTTAATTTTTTGCATACCTTCAACCTTAGAAATACTTATACCACCACCACTTGTATTCAAATCACATGCGGTTTTCACAGGGACCTCTACAAAAAAAGAAACAGAAATGGTTTTCCAAGGGAAACTGTTTTTTAATTGTTTGGCTATGGCAACTACGTGATCCTGGTGTTGTTCAATAAGGATGTCATAGCCCTCATACAATTCTTGCATGAAGGGATCGTCGGAAGAAATAAGTTTTCCATTTTTTTTAACATATGCTTTTACAATAACCTGATTTCCTTGGGTACCTTCAACAGTTATTCCTCCACCTGATGTTTTCACTTCAAGTGAACCTGGTGATTGTTGTTTGAAACTTTTTTCAACAGATGGGGCTCTGTCCCCTTCTGGATAAGCATAGCAGGAAAAAAATGAAAATAATGAACCTGCTAATATGATCGCTATTGAATAAAATGATTTTAGCCTTTTCATAATTCTATTAAATTGGTTGATTAAAATTTTAAACAAATTAACAAACATGTAAATTTAGTTTTGTCACATGTTTGTATTTAATTGTAATAATTTGTCATGAATTTTCAATGTAGGGTTCTTTTTCTCATTATTTACTGCGGTAAGACAAGTATGCCGTTCTAAAATTATCCAGTACCGAATAAATACTTTTAGAAAATAATTACAACATATTATCAGCACGTTGAGATTATTCAAAAATAACAGTTTTTGCCAAAGTTGATGCTTATAAAATAAAATACCTTTAGGTCTATTTTTTTAACTGTAAAATAGATTAATTCAATTAATAAAATTAAGTTTGCAATTCATAAAAATATAGATAATGGTAAAGAAATGGCCTTTGTTGGTTGGAATATTATTTTTGGTTCCCGGTGTGCTTTTGAGAATTTTTTCGGATATTAATATGTGGCCTGTTTTAATAATTGTTACTGGTGCTTTTTTTAAAATATATTATATTATAAGAAAAATCATTGCTGGTGAATATAAGCCTGGTTATGAAATGATTATTCTATATATAGGATTGATAATGTTTTTTACAGGTGTATTTTTACGCAATCACCACAGTAGTTTTAATCACATGTTTCTTATGATACCGGGAATATGTTGTAAATTGTTTTTTATTTTTATGTTTATCAAGAAGTCGAGAATTAAAAAGCAAATGGGAACAGTAGCCGATTAAATATAATACTGAACTTGTTGAATCAATGATGCAGTTTAATTCGGCACGTTTTCATAATTATAAGAGACTGTTTAAATTTCATCCTTCAGTTTTTTTACCTGCCTATGTCGGCAGACAGGTTTGTATTTTTGTCCCATATTTTGTTGGATTTTCTTTAAATAGTTAATGCTATTTGTATCAAATCCGCCTCATCTGGAACAAAAATACACCATAAAAAATTCCAAAAACGAATTTTAAACAGTCTATAAGAATAAATAGTTTTTGTGTTTCTCATGCATAACTTTTTGTAAACTTCATATATTTTGGTATTAAATTTTCCTTAAATATTAGATTTACTTGTTCCTAGAACCTTATAAATTAGTAAAATTTATTACTGAATTAAAAAATCTTTTTTATATTTAATTAGAAAACGCTAACGCTAATTAATAGATCATGAAAAAGAGACTACTTTTAATTATTACATTTCTACTTTTGTTTGTATTACCCTACATTGGAAGTTTATTAAAATGGAAAGGACTACCTCCTGGATTTGGGGATTTTCCTGCTCAGAAAGTGATGCCTGAACCTCCTTTTAACCTGCCCTATTTTCTAGCCGCATGCAGTATTGCATTTATTATTTTGTTGTTTTTAATTTTTC
>JBNLCS010000297.1:0-4108 GCA_050303935.1 Bacteroidales bacterium | reverse complement strand
AGGTCGTTCCTCCTAATGACAAATCTGGGATAATTGTATAACTGGCCTGAAATAGCAACTACCTTCTTGTCCTATTTTCAAACAACACCTAAATTAAACATTAGAAGGGGTACGTAACCCCCATTTGAATTTGCCAGTCTTCTTTTTCAATTTTACCTTTATCAAATAACCATTTATATTCAGCTATAACATCACCTTGTTCGTTTTGAACAATAAATCCTGCCGGATTGTGTAGTTTAAGCCCCCAATCAAACCGGAGTATAAAATAATCGAAATCAAATCGAAACCCAAAGCCAGTACCCAAAGCCAGTTCTGTTCTTAAGTCGCTCAGGTTAAATGCTATTTCTTTTTGCAAATCATTATCTTCATTCCAATTAGTTCGCAACGACCAAATATTGCCACCGTCTAAGAATACAGCGCCATTAAGTTTCCAAAATATGTCAAACCTGTATTCAACGTTAAATTCTAATTTTAAATCCGATGAACCTGTAAGCCTGTTTCGAACAGGTTCACTAGAGGTACCCGGTCCAAGGTAATATGGGTTCCATGCCCTTATACTATTTGGGCCTCCTATAAAATATTTTTTTTCAAAAGGTACGGACTCCGAATTACCAAAAGGTTTTGTAAAACCTAAAAACACCCTGTACACAACTGTCTGATTATTTAGCTTTTGGTCGTAATATCTGAAGTCAAAGTCAAAGCGGACAAACTGTGATATGGGAACATTAAAAATTTCATAAAACCCATTGTTTTTGGGTTGGTTAAAAATTTGGTAAGCACCAATCAATAAGTTACCCCCTAATTCAAGCCCTGTTCTGAAATATACAAAATCACGTGATTTTGACCTGCCCTCGCTATTATAATCAAATGAATATTGCAACGAGGATATCATTTTGTCCTGAAAACTTTCAGCTTCAAGAGCACTTTTGCCACCAACAAATTCATCAAACCGTGAATACTCAGTTACACTAACATAGTTCAAATTAACAAGGTCCAGGAAATGCCTGGTAAACCTGTTTCCCCTCCAATTATATCCAAAAGAGAGTTTTGCACTGTTTTGTAAATATGCCGAATCCCTTAAAAAATACTTATATGAAAGTGCCAATGATGTTTGAGGAGAGTACTTTTTTATGAAATTTTCAGATTTGAAAGGAACCAGGAATTTTGGAATATTCAACCTGGATTCCAAACCTACACTTGTTGCATTGAACCTTCTGGAGTTTTCAGATGTAGAGTCTTTATAAAACAAAGATTCTGCGACCCCTCGTAAAGTAACATCAAGTACCTCAGCATTCCCAAACAAATTTTTATATTGATATTTAATAGATGCTTCAGCGCCAATATCCCCAATAAATGAAGTGGCCGACCCATCGGAAACTGATGAATTGATGACAGCAATATCGTATTGCATAAATTGTCTTAACATCGGGGTCAACCTGATATGTGTATTAAGCAACCTGGCGTTATTATTATTAATTGAATCTGTAAAACTTTCAAAATCAATTTCAACATTTTGAAATATCCTTAAAGACCGTAAATGTTTCATCGTGAGTGATTCGTTTTGCTGATTAAACAATTCACCCGGTGTAATATAATTTGATTGGGTCAAAATCCCAGGTTTTATTTTAACATTTCCCTTACTCAGAAAATAAATATCCTCAAATAATAATGTATCTACATTTCGAAATAAATATTCAGGGTCATTTAAATTTTCACTGGGGTTGTAATTTCGAAAAATATAAACATTGTTTATTCTATATTTTTCATGCCTGTCCTTGTTTTCAGGATTTTCAATATTTAATGTTATGCCCACATTATTATTTAAAGAGGTATCAACATCATATCCTATAAAACTCACTAAATCTTCTTCATCAAAATCAAAATACCCATAATTAAGAAATAAAGTTTTCAATCGCTGTTTTTCCGCTATTAAATTTGAAACATTATATTGATCACCAACAATTATTAAACTATTAATGGAATCTTTCTCTACCAGTGAAAGTAAAGCCGTATCCTGAATGTTCAGATTAAATTCTTTTATATGATATGCAATTCCCGGAGAAACATAATAAGTAATATTAACTTTTCTCTGTTTCTTACCTACAAGCTCAATACTATCGGTGATACTGGCTTTAAAATAGCCATTATGTTGCAAAAGTATGCCAAAACGTTCAATGGTTTTTTGCGATTGATAAGAATCCCAAACAACCGGTTCTTCACCTATTTTGCGTAACCAGTTGTGCCACCAGTTTTCCCTTCCGGGTTTTGAAAGATCATATAGAAACATATGAAATTTTATTCCCAAAAACCGCTTATTCGGTTTTGGCGAGATTTTCTGATATAATTCTTCTTTTAAAGAGGATTTTTTATCAATTTTGATATTCACCTTATTCAGGTGCTTTTTGTTCTCTGGGATATATTTATACGGACCACATCCGGTCATGTATACTATCAAAAGAAAAACTATACTATATTTAAAAAAATTCTTCAATTAAAAACTTACTCCTTCCCGGTGGACAAATATAAGTAACTTAATTATTTTTGCATTTGCAATAATTTTAATTTATCAACTTTGATCACGAAAAACCAAATAAAACTTTACAAAAGCCTACAACAAAAAAAGTACCGAAATTTGTACAATTTGTTTATTGCTGAGGGTGAAAAGATAGTTTGTGAACTTGCATGGTCTAAATTCAATTATGAAGCGATCATTATTGACAAATCAAGGACAAAAGAGGTTAGTACAACTTTAAAAGATGAAGTAAATTATATTGAGGTAGAAACAAATACATTTCATAAAATAAGCGGGGTAAAAACCCCGCCCCCCGTTCTGGGAGTTTTTAAAAAACCAGGATCCCATTTTGATATTAAAGTACAACAAGGACAGCTAAACATAATTCTTGACAATATTCAAGATCCTGGAAACCTGGGTACCATTATCAGGATTGCTGATTGGTTTGCAATTAAAAATATTATTTGTTCAGTAAACAGTGTTGATGTATTTAACCCCAAAGTTATTCAGGCCACCATGGGATCAATAGCAAGGGTAAATGTATATTACACAGATTTGGATACCCTGTTAGAAAATACGACAATGAATGTTTACGGCACCTTTATTGATGGAGAAAATGTGTATAATACCCATCTCGAAAAAGAAGGTTACATAGTTTTGGGAAATGAAGGGCAGGGAATTTCAACAGCAATTCAAAAGCATGTTTCAAAAAGGTTACATATCCCCATGTTTCGTGATCAAAAAGGAAGCGTTGATTCTCTGAACATTTCGGTAGCTGCAGGGATTATCTGTTCTGAGTTTAAAAGAAGGGTTTATTCAAAATAAAATGAAATAAGGAATAACCTTGAAAACAATTTATCAATTGCAGTTACTAATTCAGGGTGGGTTGAACCTTCCAAATCGTTAAAAACATTTCTAATACCTATTGAATATCTTATTTCAGTTGTTAATTTGAAGTATTGCAAATAAGAATCAAAACCAAAACCTATTTCATAGTAGAAATCCAATGGCTTAAGAAGTACCAACACCCCATTCTCCTCATCATATTTACTCTTTTTTGCAAGATCAATTCTCATATTTCCCCCTGAAATAAGGTATGGCCTGAAATTATTGATACGCTTTCCTTTGTATTTAAGTAGCAATGGAAAATCAAGAAAAGATGAATTCACTTTTACCGAAGGGAATTCTGTATGTGGGGCCCCAAGAATGTTTATATAATTAAGTTCCCTTTCTCCGAAAGCAATACCAGGTAAAAACCTAAGGTCCATGTATTCATTCAACCTAAGGTTAGATACAATGCTTACATGAAAGCCCGGTTGCAATTTATAAACATCTGCATAATACGTGTCACCAGTATTACCAACATATTCGTTTGAGTTTCGCACACCAAAGTCCATGGTATTCAACCCAACTGTAAACCCAAAATGAAGCAACCTGTCATCATGCGTTGGTAAGTTCTTGGCACGGGGCTTTTGTGCATACATCGAACATGTTATGCCTATTAACAGAATAAAGAAAAATAGCTTCTTCTTATACACCTTTAAATCAATATTATATGACACTAATTTAGTATTTGTTTTTTATTTCGCAACTTTT
>JBNLCS010000296.1:0-8857 GCA_050303935.1 Bacteroidales bacterium | reverse complement strand
ATCATGATCAGTCAAAGGTGCATTGGTTACTTCATCATATTTTATTTCTCCTGACTGGTCTTTATTCTTTAAATTTTCGTCCATGGTGTTAATTATTGTACTTTGAATTTTTCACAATATTATCTGATTCACTATCTGCTAGGGGGCTCCTGCTCATCTTATTTACATAATTTTTATCCATTCTCAATACCCATATGCCAATAACAAGGAAAAGAGAGAAAAAAATAAGAATGGAAATGATAGGATAAATAGAAACTCCATCAATAGATTCTAAATATGGTTTAACAAATCTCATTTTTTAGTCGTGATTTTTATTGTTTTCTAATTCATCTTCTAATAATGATGCATTGCCCACATCACTTCCAAGCCTTTGGATGTAGGCAATTAATGCAATTATTTCTTTGTTGCTTTCCACTTCAATTCCTTTTTCTTGGAGCGATTTAACAATCTCTCCGGCTTGATCTTGTAAATCCTTATAAGCATGCTCTTTTTCATAACCCTGAGGATATGGAACACCAAGTTTTTGCATAGCCTTTATTTTTCGTTCAAGTAACGAAATGTCAAGCTTTTTCTTGGCAAGCCATGGGTATTTTGGCATAATCGATTTATCACTTACAGATTGAGGGTCTATTAAATGTTCGTAATGCCAATCGTTTGGTTTAAAATTAGATACAATCTCGGTATTATATACGCCTTCGCGTGCTAGGTCCGGGCCTGTTCTTTTTGATCCCCATTGAAATGGATGGTCGTAAACAAATTCCCCCGCTTTTGAGTATTCGCCATACCGGGTAGTTTCACTTCTAAATGGCCTTACCATTTGTGAATGGCAATTATAACATCCTTCTTTAATATAGATGTCACGACCTAATAATTCGAGCGGGGTATAGGGTTTAACACTGGATATAGTGGGTACATTACTTTTTACCAGGAATGTAGGGACTAATTCAATTACTGTGCCTATTAAAATAGCTATGGTAGCAAAAACCAGCATTTGTACAGGTTTACTTTCGATCCAGCGGTGACCGGTTGTATGTCCTTCTTTTACTTTCATTTCAGAAACGGCTTCACTTTCTTCATTGGCCACCAAACTTCCTTTGGCCATCGTTTTAAATAAGTTAACCGTCATTAATATAACGCTGCTTAGGTATAAAATACCGCCGATTAACCGCAGGTAATACATGGGCATTATTTTGGTCACGGTATCAAGGAAGTTGGTATTCGCAAGAAACCCTTCTTCGGCCCATTCCTTCCACATTAAACTTTGTGTTATTCCGGCCCAATACATTGGAATTACGTAAAATAAAATTCCCAATGTACCTATCCAGAAATGCACATTTGCCCATTTTACAGAATATAACTTGGTATTAAACAGCTTGGGTACTAACCAATATAACATACCAAATGTAAGAAAACCATTCCATCCGAGGGTCCCTACATGCACGTGTGCAATTGTCCAGTCAGTAAAGTGACTGATAGCATTAACTGTTTTTAGTGAAAGCATGGGGCCTTCAAAAGTTGCCATACCATAGGCCGTAATAGCCACTACCATAAATTTTAGGATTGGGTCCGTGCGTACCTTGTCCCAGGCGCCCCTTAATGTTAGCAACCCGTTAAGCATGCCCCCCCATGATGGGGCAATAAGCATAATGGAGAACACGGTTCCCAGTGATTGTGCCCAGTCGGGTAGCGATGAATACAATAAATGATGTGGGCCAGCCCAGATATAAATAAAAATGAGCGCCCAAAAATGTATTATGGATAAGCGATATGAATATACCGGCCTGTTGGCTGCCTTAGGAACAAAATAATACATTAATCCGAGATAAGGTGTAGTAAGAAAAAATGCTACTGCATTATGGCCATACCACCATTGCACCAATGCATCTTGCACTCCCGCGTACCAAGAGTAACTTTTTAGAAATGTTACAGGAAGTTCAAATGAATTTACAATATGCAATACGGCAACTGTACAGAATGTGGCGATATAAAACCAGATGGCAACATAAAGGTGTTTAACCCTCCTTTTTAATATAGTGCCCATCATGTTCCAGCCAAAAACAACCCAAACGGCAGCTATTGCAATATCTATGGGCCATTCCAGTTCAGCATATTCTTTCCCGGTTGTAAAACCAAGGGCCAGTGTTAAAGCTGCACTTACGATGATGAGCTGCCAGCCCCAAAAATGTATTTTGCTAAGGGTGTCATTAAACATTCTTGTTTTAAGTAATCGTTGCAGTGAATAATAAACCCCTGCAAAAATGCCGTTTCCTACAAATGCAAAAATTGCAGCATTGGTATGAATAGGCCTTACCCTTCCCAGGCTGGTAAATTCCAGGTTGAAGTTAAATATGGGAAAAGCAATTTGTGCTGCTACCAACACGCCAACAAGCATACCGACAACACCCCACACTATTGTTGCAATAACAAATAATCTAACCGTGTGATTGTCGTAATAGAACTTCTCTTTCTCCATTTTTTATATTTTAAGTATTTTCCTGATTTTCGTTATCATCAAACAGCATGCGCACCGAGGGTGTGTAATCGTCATCGTACTGGCCGCTTTTTACTGACCACAAAAAAGCGATTAAAAAACCCAGTGCAACAGTAAGGCTGGCTAGTATTAAAATTAAAATAACACCCACTTTGTATTCTCTTTATTTTATTTAAACTCAGTCTAAATAGCTTCCTGCTATCTTCTAATTTAATAATTTAATCTTTAGGGATTTAAAGATATATTACTTTCTATATTTTGCAATTATGTTATTTATAATACGCTTATAAAAACAGTGAAAAATTCTACGTTCAGTATAAATAATATATTGCATATCAATTCATTTTATTTTTTTAATCCGTTAAAATTAAATTTAAACTATTTTTTTGGCTTTTCCCATTAACATTATCATAAATGTGGATAAGGCAACAACACTCACCGAACTAACTGGCATTAATATGGCAGCAATAACAGGTTCAAGTTTTCCCATAAAAGCAAAAGATAACCCTATGCCATTGTAAAGGAATGAAATTACAAAGCTCATATAAAGTATATTCATTGCAGTTTTTGTAAAGCCAATCAGTTTAGGGAGTTTCTTAAAGCTTTCAGCACTCAAAATTGCATCGCACGATGGTGAAAACTGATAGACATTATCGGCCAAGGAAATGGCTGTGTTACTTTCTGAAAGGGCACCTGCATCATTAAGCCCGTCACCTATCATAAGTACATTTTTACCATCATTTTTTAGTTTCCGTACATACTGAAGTTTTTCTTCCGGCTTTTGATTGAATTTCATGTTCTTAAAAAATCCCGATAAATAAGGTTTCTCAGTCTCATTATCTCCTGATAATAAATGGAGGCCATAATTATTTAAGTTATTGATGACTTCAGGCATATTTTCCCGGTAATGATTTTTTAGTGTAAAATAGCCTTTTGATTTCTTGTTTATAGTTAAGGTGACAATGCTTCCATGTTCTTTTATTTCATTCTTATTAAATCCGGTGTAATCGGCTGACCCCAATTTAATATTCATATCACCGCTCTTTCCTTCAATCCCTTTTCCCGGCAATTCATTAAAGAATTTAGTGTTAATAACCCCAACATCCTCCATGTCATTGTATAATGCAATGCTTAATGGATGTGCCGAGTGTTTCAATATTGATTTTATTGCACTTTTTGTTTTTTGGTCCAGTTTTTCGCCATTGTATTCTATATTGAATGAATTATTTTTTGTTATGGTACCCGTTTTATCAAAAACAATGGTGTCTATTTTGGATAGATTTTCAACAATGCCGGCATCGCGCATGAACAGGCCGGTTTTGGCAAATAAACGCATTGTTGCCCCAAAAGTAAAAGGTGCAGCCAATGCAAGGGCACAGGGGCAAGCAATAATTAGAATTGCTGTAAAAGAATTAAAAGCCTTAGACGGATCAATAATTTGCCAAAATAAAAATGACGCTACGGCCAGAATTAAAATAATGCTTACAAAGTATTTGCTTACAATGTTAACAACACTTGTGACCCTGGTTTCATGAATTGTTTTATGGTCCTGGTTCCATAATTGTGTGAAATAGCTTTGCGAAACTTCTTTTTTTGCTTCAACTGTGATGATATTTCCTACTTGCCTGCCCCCTGCAAAAAGATTTTCCCCTTTCGTTTTTAAAACGGGTACAGATTCTCCTGTAACAAAACTGTAATCAATATTTCCATCTCCTTGGATTAAAACAGAATCAACAGGAATTAGCTCTTTATTTCTTATTATTAGCTGGTCTCCTGGTTTTATATTATTTATGGCAGTTGGTATTTCTTCTTTTCCTACCAGTACATTTGCTGCCAGTGGAAAATACGATTTAAAACCCCGGTCGAACGATAAAGCCTGGTATGTTTTGTTTTGATACCACCTTCCAATAAGTAAAAAGAAAACCAATCCGGTAAGAGAATCCATATATCCCGGCCCTGTATTGCTTACTATTTCATATACACTTCTTAAAAAAATGGTAATAATACCTATGGCAACAGGTAAGTCAATATTTATGTTTTTCTTTATGAGGTTCTTAAAAGCTGATTCAAAAAAAACCGATGAAGAATAAAAAAAAACGGGAAGTGCTAACAGAAGGTTTAACCAGCGAAAATATTTTGTCGTAAAAGTTTGGCTAATGTCTTCAGAGAAATATTCAGGAAAGCTTAATAACATAATATTTCCAAAACAAAACCCGGCTATACCCAGCTTTATTACCAAATTTTTTACATACGCGTTTTTTTTCTTGTTTGCATGGCCTTCTTCTTTACTGATAAGAGGTACATAACTAATTGATTCAAGTAATTCAGCGATTTCTTTCAGGTTTATTTTTTGATTGTTATAGGTTATGTAAACCTTTTTCTGAGTGAAATTTACTTTTGAAATTGTGATGCCGTTATGCAGTGTATTCAGGTTTTCGAGTAACCATATGCATGAACTACAATGGATAGAAGGAATAAAAAAGGTTACTTTACTGATGTTATTATCGGTAAAATCCAGGATTTCTTTTTGAATTTCCTGATTATTCAGGAATGCATATTTGTTTTTGTCAATATTTGAAACATATTTATTTCCGGGATTACCTTCAATTTGGTAATATTTATAAAGTTTTTTTCCTTTAAGTATCTCATATACAGTTTTACAACCATTGCAACAAAAGAATTTATCATCAAGTTTCACAGGATAGCTACCGCAATCGTCTCCGCAATGGTAACATGCATGGTTGCTCATACTTTCAAAGGAATGCTTTCAATGAATTAATAACTAATATTTTATTTCAAGGTTTTTAAATATTCAATGATTAACTCAATATCGGTATCATCTAATTGGTTTTTATAGGTTAACATTTGTCCTTTGGGATACCCTTTTACAATTTGCGCATTAGGGTCATAAATTGAACGTTTAATATACTCGTCATCGACCATAACTGTTTTTTCTTCTCCATCTTCAATAACAATTACTTCTTTGCCATAAATCCCTTTATAAGATGGGCCAACGCGTTTTGTACCATCTGTGGTGTGGCAGGCTGTACAACCCATTTGTTTTACAATCCTTTCACCTGGCAAAATTGTTGGCATGGATGATGATGAAGCTGTTGCCGCTATTGTATCCCCAAGCCACTTATCAAAATCTTCCTCAGGTAAAACTTTCACAGTTGTTATCATACTTGAATGAAGCTGGCCACAATATTCAGTACAGAAAAGATCATATTCTCCCGGTGAATTAGCTATAAACCATGAATTGTGCGGTGTGCCGGGAACAACATCTTGTTTGATCCTGAAAGCCGGAATATATAGACTATGTATGTAATCAACTGATTTCAAATTAAGGTTTACCGCTTTGCCTGCAGGTATGTATAATGTGTCAATCATTTTGCCATTCGGGTATTCAAATAACCAACTCCAGATACGGGCTGTTGTATTGATCTGTAATGCATCTTTCGGCGGATCAGATTTCATGGGTTTATATCCTGTCCATCCGAAATAAAACATCCCCAATACTATTAATAACGGTATCACGGTCCATATCAGTTCTAACGTGTTGTTCCCTTCAATTTGTGTAGCTTTCGGGTTTTTCGATTCCCTGTATTTATAAATAAAATAAATCATTGCGGCGGTCAATCCTATCAAAAAGAAAATAATTATTGAAAGAATAACAACAAATGCCGTATCTACCCCGCTGGCAAAATTTGATAAATTTGAAAACATATCTTTTTATAATTTTTATCTGAAATAATAATCAAAAAATGTGACGATTAGTACTAAAATGAACAAGAATAATACACCCCCGACCATAACACCGAAAATTTTCTTGTCAAATTTAAGGTGCATAAAATATAGAAGTACTAAAGACCCTTTAATGCCTGCAATCAACAATGCTACCGTAACCGTGAGCGGGCCCAGTTCAAAATGCGTTACCCCAACCGTAATACCAGTTAGCACCAATAACGCGAATAATATCTTTATATAAAAACTATATTTTACTATATGATGATTTGAATCTTGGCTCATAACTATTTCTTTTATGTAATTAGATAAAACAAGGGGAACAGGAATATCCATATCAGGTCAACAAGGTGCCAGTATAATCCACTGTTTTCAAGTTGTACATTATAATCTGAATTTATAGTCCCTTTTTGAACTTTGGCAAGCATTACACCCAGCAATATTAATCCCACGATAATGTGTAACGCATGAAGCCCCGTCATAAAAAAGTACAGGCCAAAAAACAAAACTTCTCCCTGGCCGAGTTCCCGCATAGATTCAGAGCCCGGATAAATGCCATGTCCGAATTTACCAGACCATTCAAAATATTTATTTACTAAAAAAATTAAGCCTAACAGAATAGACATTTCCAATAGGAAAACCACTCTTTTCGTGTGCCCCAACTGTATAGCTGTTATTGACATGGCCACAGTCATGCTGCTTATTAAAAGAATAATGGTATTGATTGTTCCAATTCCCACATCCAGCTCTTCGTGGGCCAATTCAAAGGCCAAAGGGTTTTGGTAGCGGTAAACGGAATAAACTATAAAAAGTCCGCCAAAAAGAAGGATTTCAGTAAAAATAAATAGCCACATCCCGATTTTTGATCCTTCGTCATCCCGATGAATTAAATGTTCTGCACTCGTTGACATTCTTAATACGTATTTTTATTAGTTAAAATCGTAAGGTTGTTTTGTTATTGTTGGTATTTCTTCGAAATTTTCAAGGGGTGGCGGGCTGGGGACATCCCACTCCAGGGTTTTGCCCCCCCAGGGGTTTTGTGTTGCCGGGGCCCCGTTCCGGGCTGAAACAATCAAATTGGATATGATCACGTAAAGGCCTATTATCATTACTATAGCACCAAGAGATGATATGATATTCAGGGCATGGAAATCTTCTAAATAATCGTAATACCTGCGTGGCATGCCTAACATACCTAGTAAGAACATTGGAAAATATAACGTGAGGAAACCGATAAAAAAAGTTAACCATCCAACATTCGCTTGTTTTTCGTTATACATCTTCCCATATATTTTGGGGAACCAATAATGCATCCCTCCAAAAAAAGCATATCCCACACCTCCAAATACAATAAAATGAAAATGTGCTACTACAAACGCCGTATCATGCACATATATGTTAGTAGCCAGAGAACCCAACACGAGCCCGGATAATCCGCCAATCATAAAAACAAATAAAAAAGATGCTGCCCAGTAAAAAGGAGTTTTAAGCACTATAGAACCTTTATACAACGTGGCAAGCCAGTTAAATACTTTTATAGCACTGGGTATTGCTACCAGAAAGGTTAAAAAGGAAAAAGCAAATTGCGCCGTGAGGCTCATCCCGGCAGTAAACATATGGTGTGCCCATACAAAATATCCTATAAATGCAATTAACATGGTAGAAATAACTATGGCTTTGTAACCAAATATCGTTTTTTTGGCAAAGGTTGGCAATATCTCTGAAATAGTACCCATGGCAGGTAAAATCATTATGTAAACTGCCGGGTGGGAGTATATCCAGAACAAGTGCTGGTACAAAACCGGATCGCCCCCTAATGTTGGGTCAAAAAAACCTATTTGCATTGTTTTTTCAGCAACAATCATTATCAAGGTAATGCCCACAACCGGTGTTGCAAGCAATTGTATCCAGGCCGTACCATATAATGCCCAGGGGAATAGCGGCATTTTTAACCAACTCATACCAGGGGCACGCAACCGGTGAATTGTAACAATAAAGTTTAACCCGGTTAATATGGAGGAGAAACCTAAAATAAAAGCTCCCAGTACAGCGGGCAACATAGACGTTGACGTTTTAAAACTATAGGGGGCGTAAAAAGTCCAACCGGTATCCGGTGGGCCATCACCTAAGAATTGAGATGAAATCGCAACAATTGCCCCGAACATGTATATCCACCATGACAAAAGGTTTAATCTTGGAAAAGCAACGTCTTTGGCACCTATCATTATAGGTAGTAAAAAATTCCCAAACACTGCCGGCAGGCCCGGCACAACAATTAAAAATATCATGGTTATTCCATGAAGTGTAAAAACGCCGTTATAAGCTTGTGCGCCCATTATGGTTTTTCCCGGAGCGAGTAGCTCAAGCTTCATGAGCAGGCCTAAAATAGCACCTACTATAAAAAATACCATGATTGAATAGAGATATAAAAGGCCTATCCTTTTATGATCTGTAGAAAAAATCCATGCAAAAATCCCTTTGTATTTGCCCTGATATTCTAAATAACTTGGTTCTCTTCCTTCAGACATTTTATTAATTATTTTGTAATTTTTTTTCTAATAATTGGTTTAATGCTCAAAAATAAAATTAATATTAAAGCAAACACGGATAATAATACACCTA
>JBNLCS010000295.1:0-7302 GCA_050303935.1 Bacteroidales bacterium | reverse complement strand
TACAAAATCAGGAGGTGCATTATTTTTCCAGGGAGTGAAAGTCTCCCACAGGCTAGTTGGAAATTACATTTAGTGTACCATTATGGATTCACGATTATGGAGACATAAGAAAGATGTAAGCCTGTTAGCAAGCTGCAAGGTGGTCACAGGTGACTGTGGCACAGAACCGAAGCGAAGCGAAGCTCACGACCAAAGGGAGTAACGAAGCAGGACTGCAAAATCCGGTATTGACAGCCTGTCCCGCACCAGAGGTCGGGAAACAGGAACCACATACCGAGGTTGGTTGCAGTGGGTAAGGTAACACATCATGCCAACGCCTACAACCAACAACTGTAACAAGTAGATGTGGCAGGAATTGGATGAAGGAACCGACCAAAGGGAGCTCACGAATACTGTTGAAAATAATATAAAATATGAGTAAAATACCCTTACCGGGGGAGGCCTTGGATTAGGTTCGGTATTCCTATACGCCAAGGAGTCAGCAGATACCATAGTACCTGCAGGAAGAAAGTGGAACCCAAAAGTGAAATAGAAAACCAGAGGGATGGTTCGGAATGCAAGGGAAGGTTTGAACATTAAACAGCAGCTATGCTATACTATACGGATATGTCAATACATAAGCCCTTAGCAAATGCTACAGGAAATGGTTTTTTGATTATTCCCCATTGTTTAATGAACCGCCGTATACGCGACCTCCCGATAGCAAAGCGTATCGGGATACGGTGGTCCCGACTTTCGGTACGGGATAAATTATGTGAGGATCTCCGCTAGGTTCTGCCTAGCGGCGTCCTACACGATTATGTGGCGTACTTTATTATTATATTATTTGTCTATATCAATATTTCAATTGCAAAAATCTGTCTAACTAATTTATCATTAAAATCAGCCCTATCTTGAATAAATCCAGCTGCTAACATACCGTGAGAGAATAATCCTGTAAGTTCTTTTTGTTTTAAATAATGTATTATTAAAGAATCATTACCTTTTATTAACTCAAGAGCTTTCAGGTATCTTCCATCTGGATTATATTCTAATAAAGTCTCTTGATCTTTTATTAATGAATCGATTTTTAGTAAATCTGATTGTCTCATAATTAACGAGCTAGATTCAATTATGATTTTATCAGCTGTATCGCTGGGTGAATAGGAATAAATTGTTACTATTTCTCCATTTTGAAAATAGGCAGAATCAAATTTTAAGTATATCTCGTTCCAAAGTCCAACGGATTGTGATAATTCATTTATGTTTCTTAATTCAAGGTTGCTATAAAACTCTTTCCAATCTATCTTATCTTCTAGTATGTCGGATAAGAAACTTTGGTAATTTGAATTTAAATCCTCCGATTTATATTTGTCAGTTACGTAATTATCTAAATATAATACAGCTTTGTCAACAACCTCAATTTTGTCTTTACCTAAAGATCTTCCAAATTTTTCAATTCTCGAATCTTTTGTTGTAGATGTACAAGAAAAAAGAACAATTAAAAAAATTATTAGATATCTCATAGTTTCATCGTTTAGTTTTGGTTTTTGTCAGTATGCCACATAACATTTATATATACGCAATTGCCTTTATATCTATTATACCGGCAGGCACCCTTTCCCATCAAATAGCCAACTACGTTTATTAAATAATAATGTTATAAAAAATCATTGTCAACCGGTTCCTAAATGGTTCATTTTTGCCGGTAATACTTTTTTCACCTTCCTAACCTGCTTAATTCATAAATTATTCTATTCCGAATGAAAACTACTGTGATAAAAGTAAAAGGAAATGCTCTAATTTTCAGACTTAAAAATAGTTCACTATTTCCGCACCCTGAAAATCCTGCGCTTCCCTTTTCTCTTTGTATTTTTCATTCTCATAACGAAAATTTATGAATTAAACAGGATAAAGTAAAAATATTTTTTACTTCCTGTTTATAAATTTAGTTTTTATTTTTAAACCAATGGGGCATCTTATAAACTGAACATGCAGATACAAGAATTATACTGGTAAAAGCTGCTTATTAGAATGGGTTTTAATTAATTGCAAGGTTGTTAGCTGCTAAAAAACTTTTGAAGGGCCAAACACAATTTGGATTGCTCATAAAAAGTCTTTGGGAGGCCGAACACAATTTGGATTGCTCATAAAAAGTCTTTGGGAGGCCAAACACAATTTGGATTGCTCATAAAAAGTCTTTGGGGGGCCAAACACAATTTGGATTGCTTGTAAAAAGTCTTTGGGGGGCCAAACACAATTTGGATTGCACATAAAAAGTTTTTGGGAGGCCAAACACAATTGGGATTGCTTGTAAAAAGTCTTTGGGAGGCCAAACATCCTTGTGATTGCTTGTAAAAACTTTTTTGGGGACCAAACGCTTATGGGATTGTATGCAAAAAGGCCCTCGTGGCGCATCGCTTTTGATATGGAGAGACTTTGTCTTTTTTTCATGGGCTTTCCCAAATGGTTTCATCCGTCATTTTTCTGTAAACATAAATTAGTAAACCAAAGGATATTGACCTTTTGCAAATAATTTATCGGGTTACCCCCAGGTTCAACCCCTATTCGGCCATTACATATTTTTTTCAATCACTTTGTCAAACCTGCTGTCCATACATACACTTAAATCGGTCGTAATGAATTTTCCTTCATAAAACAAACTAAAAATTGTTGCAGGTGTAGGTGCAGATTGTGCTTTATCCAATGTGTTAAGCTTTATAATCTCCAACGGTAAATTCCTGTTTTTTGCTGTTTCTGTCATTGATTTTGTAACATGAAACTCAGAAAATGGGCAACGATTCGAATAATAGACTACTAATCCATTTTTGTTATCACACTCTCCGCTTTTAACTGAATCTTTAAATTTTGGGTTATCCGCTTTAGGATTTATCTTTTTTACCAGCAAACTAAACCCTGATGAGATTTCCTCGCAAGTCTCAAACCCATGTTTTAGAAGCCACTTGGTATCGCTCATAAAATGGAACTTTTTTGTTCCGACAACTGTTACTATTCCATCTTTCCCATTAGATTTGGCATCTTCAATCGCAAGTCTTAATAATTCTTTGCCATATCCTTTACCTTTATATTGCCCGGATACCCAAAAACAATTAATCAGTAAATAATTTGGCGCATCAATTGGGACCCAACCTTTCTCGGCAGGTCCGTACTCTATAAACACTTTTGCTCGTGCATCAATCCTGCGAAAAACGTATCCGTTGTCAAATTCCTGTCTAAGCCAATCTTTTTTCAACTCGTAGCTATCCTTGCATTTTTTATCAGAAATAGCACAGCATATATGCTCCCGATCAATATTGGATTTATTAAGTGTTATTATGTTATCCATTTTTTTTAATTTTTGTCAAACATAATAAGAGTGAGTGACAATCCTATGTCAGTAGTTTTTATTTGGTGCAGGATGTTCTCCAATATTCATTAGGTCGTTCCTACCAATGACGAACCTGGGTTTATTTATCAAGTTTCATTATGGCAACATCCTCCATTTCACCCATATTCCCAATGTACGGACGGATTGAAAACTTAAAAGTTGCTTTTTCAGTTTTCAATAAATATTTATCCATTGGACCGGGGCCACAACTTCCACCACCTAAACCGCAATGTTGCAAATCAACCGTCAGGATGGTTTCATCTCTCCGGGTTAATTCAAATGGATGGTTAGCTTTTTCCAAATCAAATGGGGTGTAATGCAATGCGCTAAAATTCATTGTTTTATCAGCAACGATCATCATGCCAACCCCATTATGGTTGCTTACTGTAAACCATCGTACGTTTGACCGGTTGCCACAATCTTGTGTGCGAACATAAGGTACGAACATATTATCAACTGTTGTTTTGTAACAACTGATGGGTGCTGATTGTAGTCGATCGCGATAATTTTCGTGAGGCCCGGCCCCATAATATGTGACACTTTCAAACCCTTCCGGCATTTGCAACAGAAATCCTAATTTCGCCAATGGATAATCTAGTTTATCAGGATCGAAATCTGTTGTTACGTCAATAAAACCGTTTCCATAAATTTTCCAGGTTGTATGCTGACGCACGGTGTAGCCCTTTGGTGATTTGGAATCAATTTCAACGTCAATCGTTAAAACCTCTTCTTCTTTTTTTACTGTGATATTTTTTACTTCGGGGCCCATATCGTTTAAAAGCGCATCTCGCCATTTGGGGCCCGGTCCGCCTCCAAACATATAATCATTATCAACCGGGGCGCGAAAGATATTCAGCATAGGCCCGGCAACACGATCTGTTTTTAAGGTATTCCAACTAATCATTTTCGTTTCGGGGCGGACACCATAAATAACTTCCGGGTTGGTTTTTAGTATGGTCGTGCCGAAATAATCAAGATCGGTTATAGTCCCAACTTTCTTATTAAATTTAAGGTTAAATGTTTTTCCTGAAACAAATATCCAATTTTTATTTTCTGAAAAAGACAAAGAGGATAATGTTTGGGGATGAACAGGTTCAATGGTTGGTACTTCATACGGAACTACTGTTTGTTCCCAGGCAATAATGTGACCTCGTGATGCCCATCTTTCATCCGTACGCAGTTTGAAAATTACTTTTAGGAAATATTCACCTTCGGGCTTTAGGTGTGGTTTGGTAAATGGTACAGTAACCTCTGCTGATTTTCCCGGGGCAAGGTCCAGGGGGGGCATTGTACCGGATTCAATAACCTTTCCATTGCAACTTAATTCCCAACATAGATCAAATGTGTTAAGATTAATAAATTGGTATTTGTTATCAATCCTGATTTTTCCATGTAAGGTTTCCAATGGTTTTATGGAGATATACTGGTATACTTTTTTAACTTCTTCCATTTTGGGTGTAATGCTTCGATCAGGGGTTGTCAACCCATTTATACAGAAATTCCAGTCGGTTGGCCTATCACCAAAGTCACCACCATAAGCAAAAAAATATTCTCCGGTTTTCCCGGGTATTTCTTTTTGTAGTCCTTGATCTATCCAATCCCATACACAAGCACCAATCAGTCTTTTGTGCTTTTCAATTACATCCCAATATTCCTTGAGGTTCCCTACTGCATTTCCCATGGCATGTGCATATTCACAAACAAAAAATGGTTTTGGGTCATTCTTGGCACCGGTCTCATCAAGCCCCTCCACACTCGGGTACATGATTGATTCAATATCTGCAACATCGTTGTATCCTTCATAATGTATGGGGCGGTCTGTGTATTTTTCCAGGATAGCCTCACGGCATGCTTTAAAGTTGACTCCCTCCCCGGCTTCATTTCCAAGTGACCAAATGATTATGGAAGGATGATTTTTTAAACTTTCCACCATAGACATTACCCGGTCAACATGTGCTTTTTGCCAACGGGTATCATGGCCTAACGATTCTTTTTTAAATCCCATTCCATGTGATTCAAGGTTGGCTTCACTAACAACATAAATTCCATAGCGGTCACATAATTTATAAAAATCAGGATGATTGGGATAATGGCTTGTACGAACGGTATTAATATTAAACTGCTTGAACAATTTCACATCCTGCAACATGCTTTCGTACGTTATGTACCGTCCATTTACAGGGTCAAGGTCATGCCGGTTAACCCCCTTGAGCAACACACTTTTCCCATTTACCCAAAGTTGAGAGTCTTTAATTTCTATTTTACGAAAACCAAAGGGAGTAGCAATAACTTCCATAATATCACCTGAAGGGTTTTTAAGGATGTATACCATTTTATATAGGTTTGGTATCTCGGCAGACCATAAATCAGGCTGATCAACCTGTGCCTCAAATAACATTTTTGTACCTTTTTTATTAATTTTAGAAGCACTAAGTTGTTTTGTAAATAAAGGTTTTTCCCCCTGATAGGGCTGTCCGTCTTTTAACAAATATCCCTCAATAGTAGTAGTCCCTTTGTATCCTTTGTTAACCAGTGTTACATCGTTTTTAAGAATTGCAGATGTGAGGTCATTGGTAAGGTCTGCCTGAACAGAAAAGTCATATATATGCAATTTAGGGGTAGCAAATAAGTATACATCCCGGTAAATACCACTTAGGCGCCAAAAATCCTGGTCTTCAAGATAACTACCATCGCTCCATTGATAAACTTCAACGGCCAACGTGTTATTCCCTTTTTCAAGGTACGAAGTAATATTAAATTCTGCCGGGGTCATACTTCCTTGACTATATCCCACTTTTTTACCATTTATCCACACATACATAGCTGATTGAACACCGGCAAAATGAATGTACACCTCATGCCCATCCCAATTTTCAGGAACAACAAAGTTTCTCTTGTATGAACCAACCGGGTTTGGTAATTCGCTTTTTGTCCAATCAGATGGGGCTGGTTTCATTACATATGGGGGATTTTTTGAAAAAGGGTATGTTATGTTTGTGTAGATGGGTTTTCCATATCCTTTTAATTGCCAGTTTGAGGGTACCTCAATGTCATCCCAGTAACTAACGTCAAAATCAGTAGCGTAGAAATTAACCGGTCTTGTATCCGGGGATTTTGCCCAATAAAATTTCCAGCTTCCATTTAAGCACAGATAAAAAGGTGATTCGTTGGCATAATCGGTTAAAGCCTCCTCTATGGTAGCATATGGGATGTATGAACTATGAGCTGTTTCTTTGTTTATGCCTATCACTTGTTCGTTTTCCCAGTCGTGCTGTTGCGCAAATAGCGAATCGATTGATAAAAATAAGATGGTAATTGAGATGATAAATTTTTTTGCAGTCATGTTGGTCTAAATTTTAGTAATCTGCCTCAAAAATAAGAAAAATCCTTTCCTGACAACTATATGCATTTAAAATTGAAATAAAATAGCACGAATACGAACAAAATTAAAATATTTTTGAATGGTTAATGCCTTGCATAAACTGTCAGACAATACAGGCCAGTACTTTTTGGTTGTCCGGGTTGGTTTTGCAATTATATATGGTATTCGAGAGCTAAATGTTTTTCGTTGTTTTTCCAATAAATGCTCGACTACCCAACATAAACCCTGCTTTTTCTAAATGAGCAACCCCTGTGAAGCCAAGCTCACGACCAATGGTAGTAACTTTTTAAATGATATTTTCTTATCAAAAACGGATTTTTTAGTTTCGCTGAACTCGCGAGCTCGGTTAGGGCTGGCACTAATTATCATATTACCGTTAAATTAATTGCATTTATTTGCTGTTAGCGACTAAAGATTGTATAGTTTAATCCCAATGAAAATAATCCATAATAAGATTTTTGAATATTTAAAGGGGTTCTATAATTTATATATAAACCTAATTTATCAGTAATGTTATAGGCTAAATTAACATTGAAGTCAAATCCAACTAATT
>JBNLCS010000294.1:0-4886 GCA_050303935.1 Bacteroidales bacterium | reverse complement strand
AGTCTAAATATCTAAACTCAAAATCCTGCAACAAAGAATCCCTTGTGGAAAATTCCCTGGCAGTTAAATCTCCTGTTTTAAATTTAGGATCAAGATTCTGTAATGCATACTCTTGTGCATCTTGCCTAACCAAATAAGTCTTAAAAGTGAACGACAACTGATAAGCACATACAAGCGCCAAAATAATGGCAAAAAACCTAATAACACCTTTATTTTGCATGAGTGTTTTGTTTAATATTTAATTCCAATTTCTTTTTACGTGGCGCAAATATATAAATTTTTCATTAACTCATTCTATCTATTCAAGATATAATTGCTAATATTGAAAATTCTATGTAAATAAACGTATAATGAATATGAAGTCAGCCGCTTATAAAATAATATGTATATTGATAACCAGTCATTTAATGCTTAGTTGCCAAAGGCATGATAATATAGATGAAAAAAATACTAAAAAAACAGAAAATGACACGGTAAAGAAAAAATTTAGTGGTATCAAGAAAACTCGTTGGGGCAATGGAAAATTAAAACAATCAATTACTTATGTTGATGGCATGAGAGAAGGTGTTACCAAAAATTTCAACCCGTTAGGCAAGTTGGTTTCTGAAATACCGTATTCACAAAATATGATCAATGGTACAAGCAAAAATTATTATGAAGACGGCAACCTCCAGTCAAGCATTGATTATGTAAACAATGCAAAACACGGTAAGGAATTCTGGTATTATGAAAGTGGTAAACTATACCGTGAAAGTGATTTTAAGCATGGCAAATTAGATGGTAAAAGGACAGCATGGTACGAAAATGGTAACCTAATGTATGAATCTTTCTTTAAAGGAGGGGAGCCCGGACTAGGATTGAAAGAATATGAGCAAAATGGTGAATTATCAAAACAACCTTACATCATAACAGAAGAAATTGATAATATAAAGTTCACAGGGGAATATATAGTTCTTTTTAAATTATCTGACAATTCAACCAATGTTGTTTTTTTTGCAGGAGACTTAACCGATGGTAAATATTTAAACAATTATCTTTCACCTATTAAAACCCACAATGGTAAGGGCAAAACTGTTTTCAACGTAAAACCCGGAACCATTTTAATGCATACTATTAATGTGGTTGCAAAAAAGAAAACATCAATGCGAAATATGCTTGTGGCACAAAAAAAGGTGAATATTGCTGTGGAGAACCGTTAGCGATTATCAAGAACATTCAACCTGTATTTCAATTCCGAACTTTGAGGTTCATATTTCAATCCACGAATAAGATACTTTCTGCTTTCAGTATATTTATACTGTTTAAAATAATATATTGCCAATTTAGAGTAGGCCTCAACGACGAGGCTTGTTGAAACAGGCAATTTTTTAGTTGTATCATAGCCCGATTCAAATTTTTGAAGTAACGAAAGTGCTGAACTAATAGTATTGTTATCAACCATTTTTGAAATATTCAACAAGTAACTTTCAAGCAATAAACTATAAAATACATGATTTTCAACAAGGGCAGGGAATTTTTCCAAATAACCTTCAAGCTCCCTGGTCATTTCATGTTCATTCAATCCCCGTACCTGAATTGTTATTGCCGCAATAAAAAGTGACATGGCATCAGGATTATCCGGCTTTAACGAATAGGCATTTGCCGCTTTTTTTATACCCCCTTCAATATCATTTACCGATATCAGATACCTTCCTGTTTTATAATTATACAAAAATGAAATATCCTTATTCAGGCTCGAGTCGCTTAGGTTATTAATTAGATAATCGTATGCTTTGTTATACAACATAATGTTTTCGTCTTCAACAAGCAGGTTATTCGTAAGCCTCAAAAACTCATCAATTATATGCGAATTCGTAATATCAAAATCCGTATATCGTGGAAGTCTGCTAAGAAACACCAAATCATCAAAATCACGATAATCAGCATTCACAACTGCCGTTGCCAAAGCCGTGAATAAAATAAACCTCAATTTTTCATTGGGATAATACATATATGCTTTCTCAAGCTGAAAAAAAGACTCCCTTGCTTTTTTATTATCTAACAAATATGCCGCATGATTCGAATAATGGATCCCTATCAACTGGTCAATATCTATGTCTTCATTAGAATAAAAATACTTACTGAAAGTGGCATCTACCCCTTGGATTTTAACCTGGTCTTCTTCTAAAACGTTTTTATCTATTAAGTGATAAACATATTCTTTTTTTGTACTAAAATCATATTGAAATACCCTGTTTTGCGGATCTGTGGTTTCAATAAAGATCCTTTCATCATCCGGGTACGCCAGCATATACACATGCTCCGGGGTTTCACGCAAAATAAACGGGATACCCAAATCATGCATAAATATAGCGTAAAGTGCAGAAGCTGTTACACAATTAAAACTACCTTTCGAAAATATTTCATTAAAATAGGTAATGAACTCATAAGTATCAAAATAATTTTCATGAATGTAGGTATATAATAATTTTACTTTTCTTCCAGGTGTTTTTTTTTCAAATTTTTTCGTTTGGAAATGTAAGAGGTGTTCCTGATATACTCTTTTGATCTTTTCTAAGCTTTCTCTCGTTTGATTACTGTCCAGGGCCAAAAACAATCCTAAATAATCTTTTTCATTTTTAAAAAAATAATTATTAAATAATTCTTTTTCAAGCAGGCTGTTAAATCGCAGTTCCGAATAGCGGACAAGGTCATTTATGGTATCCGGTGATGCAGCAAAACCGGGAACCATAGCCACTATAAAATATACTATGAAAAGTTTCTTTTTTATCAACTATATCAATGTTTTTATTTTTATGATAATATCTTCTGCCAGTTTGTTCGCCTTTTCTTCGTTACTACTTTCAGCATAAATTCGTATTATGGGTTCGGTATTCGATTTTCGTAAATGTACCCATTCATTTTCAAACTCAATTTTTACCCCGTCAATTAGGTTAATCGGATATGCTTTAAACTCTTCCTTTATATTGTTTAAAACCTTGTCAATTAGCTTCTGTTCACTTAATTCAACTTTGTTTTTTGAAATAACATAATTGGGATATGAGGCCCTTAATTGCGAACAAGTTTTATTAGACTTTGCCAAATGGGTCAGAAACATAGCTATTCCAACCAGTGCATCTCTTCCATAATGCAAATCAGGATAGATAACCCCTCCATTGCCTTCTCCACCAATAACTGCCCCGGTACTTTTCATTTGATTTACCACATTCACTTCGCCAACGGCTGCAGCTGTATAATTGCTACCATGCAGTTCAGTGATATCGCGTAATGCACGGGTTGATGACAAATTAGACACTGTATTACCGGTTTTATTGGATAATACATAATCGGCAATTGCTACAAGGGTGTATTCTTCCCCAAACATACTACCATCTTCATTAACAATGGCTAGGCGATCAACATCGGGATCTACAACAAAACCCAGGTCTGCTTTGTTTTTAACCACAGCTTTTGATATATCGGTTAAATTAGCTGGCAACGGTTCCGGATTATGCGGAAATTCACCATTAGGATCACAATACAAACAAATAATTTTTTTAACACCCAGTGATTCAAGTAATTCAGGAATTATTACGCCACCTACAGAATTAACGCAATCAATAACAACGGTAAAGTCTTTCTTAGAAATAGCATTTATATCAACTAATTTAAGGTCAAGGATTTTTTCTATATGTATTTTATTGTAATTGCTTTTACCATTTTCTTTACCGAGTGTATTTACTTCCTCAAAGGAATAATCATTGTTTTCCGCAATTTCAAGTAATTCTGCCCCATCATCTGCTGAAATAAATTCACCCTTTTCATTTAACAACTTCAGGGCATTCCATTGCGCCGGGTTATGGCTTGCTGTTAAAATTATACCTCCCTGGGCATTTTCCAACGGTACAGCCATTTCAACTGTTGGTGTGGTGGCAAGTTCTATATCCACCACATCTATACCCAGTCCCATTAATGTCCCTGTAACCAGTTTTGCAGCCATAGGGCCAGATATACGTGCATCGCGTCCTACAACTATTTTAGTCTTCGTATTGTTTCTTTTCTTAATCCAAGTGCCAAATGCAGCTGTAAACTTTACAATATCCAAGGGTGTTAAATTATCCCCGGGTTCGCCTCCAATGGTTCCCCTTATTCCTGAAATTGATTTTATAAGAGTCATTTATTTCTGTCGTTTTATTTTATGTACGAAAATATAATTAATGTTTATCTTTTTCATCTGTTTATAATTAATTTTTTATTGTCAGATGGAACCACATGATATAAAATAATCATTACCGTTTGTGTTTAATAATTATTTTACATCATGCTTGTTTCATCTGTTTATTGAAAATTTTCGGTGCTTTGGTGGAAAGCATACTTAACCTGTATAATTCATAAATTTTCGTTATGAGAATGAAAAATGCAATGAGAAAAGGGAAGCGCTGGATTTTCAGGGAGAAATAATAGTGAACTATTGTAAAGTCTGAAAATTCTAGCATTTCCTTTTATTGCTGTAGTTTTCATTCGGAATAGAATAATTAAATTATACAGGTTAAAATAATCATAGTATTTTGTATTTAATAATGCTTGTTTTACTGAAAAGGATTTAAAATTGATAATTTTGCAATTCATTTAATTATAAATATATAATGCATAAAGAAAAAAGCAAGGGAAGAGTAGTTACCAAAAAAGATGCTGGTAATTTCAGGCAAAAGAAACGTTCTGCCTATAATCAAGAGGAAGGAATGGTACGTTTAAACAAATATATAGCAAACAGTGGGATATGCTCGCGAAGGGAAGCAGATAAATTGATTGAAGCAGGATTGGTTAAAATAAATGACAAGATAGTTACCGAACTGGGCACCAAAGTTAATTCAACCGATGAGGTAAAATTTAATGATGAACGAATA
>JBNLCS010000293.1:0-1444 GCA_050303935.1 Bacteroidales bacterium | reverse complement strand
GGCTTGGCAGTTGGATGTTGGCGGAATAATGAACATACGATATGGGGCATGGGGCATAATGGAAATTCTGAAGGTGCGGGAGGTTTGGTATATTATTTTCCTGATAAAGGTGTTACAATTGCATTATTTACAAATACAGGTACAACAAGAGAAGAAGGTGATATCTTTTTTGGGCAATTGTGGCCGGAATTTGCAGAATTTGCCTTACAATAATCGGAAGATATGAAATGTCTTTTAGATGGCCATATTATTTACAGCGGTTCCATATTATTACAAACACATTGCATAATAACGGGTTGTTTGAACAAAAAAAACAATGAATGCGCTGTTTAGCAGCCTTATAAAACTTGATATACATGATATGGTTTTTTCGTGATAGCAACGTATGGGTCAGTGAAATCACATGTATATGGTTACTAAAGATTGTTGATAAAAAATCTACAAAAGAGTTCCTGCTTATTTTATATTCTCACTTCCAACTATATACTGTAAATAAAAACATTACCTTGAAGAAATAATGATGAAAATTTGGTTTGTATTGCAAACTTAATTAAGTTTGCAATACAAACTAGTTTTATATTTAAACTTTATAGTATGGAAACAAATAAAAATTCTTCGGAATCTTTGAATGAAACCCAATCACTTCATATAATCAAGGAAATGATACAGGTTTCAAGAAACAAACTTAAACAGGATGGGATATTATTCATTGTTTGGGGTTGGGTATTATTTTATGTAACACTATCGGGATATATTGAAAGAAGCCTTGTCCTCACATTTCTGATGAAGAAATTTATTGATATTTCAGGAATTGTTTTTCCATTAATTGCGGTTTTATATACAGGATATTACCTGATCAAGCAAAGAAAAAAAGTACAAACCTACATAGGGATTTCACTCCGCTATGTCTGGGTTTCATTATTTGTTTGTATGGTTTTAGTGAACCTCATTCAGTTTAATGTTTTGCATAATATCAATTTTGAACTTCAACATCCTATTTTTATGGTCCTTATGGCATTTGCAGTTACGGTTACAGGTGGGATCTTGCGATACTGGTTGATTATAGTTGGTGGAATTGTTTTTGGGCTTTTATCTTTAATAGCTTCATACCTGAATTTGCATGAGCAGTTACTAATTGAATCCGTTGCCTGGACAATAGCGTTTATTATACCCGGACATATATTATATGCTCACCGCGAAAAATAGAAAACATGTTTAAAGATTTAGACCCGTTATTGCATTCACAGGTTAGGTTAGCTATCATGTCCATCCTGATAGGGGTTAAAAAAGCTGAATTTAGTTATCTTCTTGAAAACATCAAGACAACAAAAGGTAATTTGAGCTTTCAAATGACCAAACTTAAGGAGGCTGGATACATTGAGGTAAAAAAAACTTTTAAAGGTAATTACCCCCTGACATCCTGTAAGATTACAGAAAAAGGCAT
>JBNLCS010000292.1:0-6386 GCA_050303935.1 Bacteroidales bacterium | reverse complement strand
GGGCAGGGTTGTGATAGCTGTATATGATTCGTATGGTCAATTAGTTAAGGTTCTGGTAAATGAAGTTAAAAGTATTGGTGAATACACATATAATTTTAATGCCAATGAACTATCAAGGGAAGGAATTTACCTTTTGAAACTTGTTGCTGAAGATGATTACCAATTCCTTAAATTCATTTATAAGCAATAATAACATCTTTATTGGATGGGTTTGAAATAATATTATAAAATGAGAAGAATGAAAAATACTCATATTATTTATGCAATAATGCTGGTACTGGCATGTTGGGCGTGTAATAAAAGCGAAATAGAAGACTTGCCTGATGATTTAAATAAATTAAATCAGGAAGGGGATACAGGACTCGTAGATACGATTGGTGTTAATCCATTAATAGGTGATAAGTACTTGGTTGTATCACGCAAGGAACAAAGATTGTTATATTATGCCTTGGAAAGTAAGATGTTTTCTGTTAAAGCAATTGCTCTACCTGAATGTGATAATACGGATCTAAAAAATATACCTGATTCAATTGCAGAAGTATTTATGGATTGTTCACAAGGTAATTATTTTTACGGATACCCTTCTGCCTTGGAAATAAATGGAAAAGTATTGGTAGTTGCAGAGAGAAGAGAATCGGAAAAATTTGTTAATAGCAGAAGTGATAATTTTATGTTAACCAAGAATTCACTAAATAAGTGGGAACAAACTGACTTTTTTAAATATGCCCCGTATGGTTATGAATTGATAAGTCCAGCCCCAATGATTGGTAAATCGTCATCTGGGCAGGTTGTTGTGAAAGGGAAAGGGCTGCTGGTTTCAAATGGGGACTTTGAAAGTTGGAAACATTATCCACATGCTTTTGACAGTTTGTTGGATATGGATTTTGTAGACCATGGCCCCATGTTTACGAATAGTTCAAAGTTCGGAATGTTTTTTGGGACAGGTCAGTATATTGATAAAGTTGACCAACATTACGGAATGTTAATAAAAGTAGATCCTGATAATGGAACGGCAATGATTGCCAAAGAAAAATGGTTGCCTCAGGTTCAACGATTTGATGGAACGTATAGAGATTTTCCCGAAATTCACACCCCAACATTTTATTCTGTTGAACATGATAATTTAAGCGAAAATATTGGTGATATAGTAGGCTTCGGAATTTACAAAGATGCTGTTTATCAGTTTATATATAATTACAAACCGGGGGATACATTTGATAGTATCCGTTTTGTATATGCAAAAACAAGTGTAGTAGGTTCTGCGAATAGACATTCACCGGTAGGGGTAATTTATAACCCGGTTACAAAGAGGATTGAAATGATTCATTCAAGCCCGTATTACCTGGAAATATACAGTATTTCACCTGCTGATCTTTTCTCGAATAAAGTAAATGCCTATGATGTGGCAGTATGGAAAAAGGAGGCTATATTGATAAACAGGGATGTTTCCGTAAGAGGACAGGGAATGTTTCCGGTTAGCAGTGTAATAGATGAAAGTAAGAAAGAACAAAAGATATACATATTTGCTGGTGATGAATACCCGGCAAGGGCGGGTTTGTTTGAAATAACACGTACACTTGAAACAAATAAGTTATCTGAATTTATTGAAAGAAGAAGAAATATATTGGCTCAACAACCCTTTTAACGTAGGGTTGAAGTTTGAGTAGTTATAAATCATGGTTGGAGAGTTTTTTTGAGAAACAGTTAACAATGTGCGGTAATTTTAATACATAGTCCGTAGATAATAAAAAAATAGTTGTAAACAGATGAGGAATTATTTATTGTTTTCGTTAGTGTTGCTATTTGTTTCATATGTATACCTCAATTCACAAGTTAAAGGGCCGGAAAGAATTATAGGTGAATACAAGGGAAATCAGAAAAAAGGGTTGGCTCATGGTAAGGGAAAAAGCGTTGGGAAAGATACGTATGAAGGAGAATTCAAAAAGGGGCTCCCTCATGGCAAGGGAGTATACATTTTTGGGGAAGATATTGTAATAGACGGTACAGAGTATAAGAAAGGGGACAAGTATGAAGGGACGTTTATAAAAGGAATGTTTGATGGAAAGGGCAAGATAACATATGCAGATACGAAAAAAGCACCTAAAGAGGGTTTTTGGAAGGATGGAGAATATATTGGGTTGACTGCTCAAGGTTATTCTGTGTTGGTTAAAAAGAACATATCGAGAGTCGAGTGCCGTTATGATGGAAATGCAAGAAACGATATAACTATTCAAGGGTTAAATAGTATTGTTGAGGCTGGTACAAAAAACATTGAATTTGATGGATTTTCAAGTTACAAAGATTTACCGGATGAGAAGTTTCCTATGATGATCCATATTAAAGGAACAGTAGAATCAACTGGGGCCAGGGCTGAGCTTAAGGTTTTTTTAGAAAAGGCTGGAACATGGACTATTATCCTTTCAACAGATGCAATAGATTTTAATAATTGATATTCGTCTAAAAACAATAAATATTCAACTTTCTGTTAGTTAATTTTCACTATGATCTGAGGTATATTCAATACTAATATTGCGTTTATAATCAGAAGGTTTTACTCCAAATTCTTTTCTAAAACATTTTATAAAATAACTTGCTGAACCAAAACCTACACTATCAGAAACTTGATTAACCGAAACCCCCTTTTCAAGCAGATATGCAGCTTTTTTTAACCGAACTGACCGGATAAATTCAGTAGGCGTTAACCCTACTACAGCATGTAATTTACGGTATAAGCCTGTACGGTCCATAAACATGTCATTGCTTAACCTTTCAACTGAATATGAACAATTATCAATGTTTTTTTCAATATGATAGATAGCTTTTTCAATAAGTTTCTTATCAATATTGGTAGTAGTTATGCTGTCGGGATTTAAAGCAAAAGCTTTTTTAAACAGTTCTTTACGTTTTTCCTGTTGTTCAATAAGATTCTGAATCCGGATTAACAAAATATCTAGGTTAAAAGGTTTAGTGATAAATGCATCTGCTTTGGCTTTAAAACCTTCAAATTGAAGGGTTTCTGATGTTCTGGCTGTTAGTAAAATAACCGGGATATGTGATATTTTAATATCATTTTTTAGTATGTTACACAGTTCCGTACCAGACATTTCAGGCATCATTATATCTGAGATTACCAAATCGGGATGTTCTTTCCGCACCAGAAAAAGCCCTTCTTTACCATTAGTTGCTGATAAAACCTCATAATTTCTGGAGAGTTTATTAAATAAAAATGTATTAAATTCCGTATTGTCTTCAACTAATAAAATTTTCACAGAATCTTTTCTGTTGCCAAGGGTTTTTTTGATAAAATTTTCATCGTTTGATTTTAAATTAATTGGTAGTTCTATGGTAAATGTACTTCCCTTGCCTAACTTACTTTTTACGTTAATTTTCCCTTGGTGAAGTTTTACGTATTCATTTACTATGTGAAGACCTATCCCGCTTCCTGTAGATTGTTTAGGTTGTTTTGCCTGGTAAAAGCGATTAAATATTAGTGAAAGGTCATTTTCTGCAATACCACAACCGGAATCAGTTACCTGGATAACAAAATGTGAGGGGGGAGTGTTTTTACCTGCTACTTTGCTTAAACTTATTTCTATTGTTCCTCCTTTTGGCGTATATTTTAAAGCATTTGAAAGAAGATTGTTTAGTATTTTCTGGATTTTATCCTTGTCTATATTAGTAAAAAGATTTCTTTCATGAATAGATATCTTGAGAGAAATACCTTTTTCTTTTGCCAATGGTTGAAATGGATGAGAAATGTCTTCAAGGAATTCATCAATTTGACAAAAACTAGTGAATAAAGTTTCTTTATTCATCTCAAGCTTACGAAAATCGAGAAGTTGGTTAACTAGTTTAAGTAAATTATTGGCATTATGGTAAATCCCTGATAATTGTTTCTTTAAAAGCTTGTTTTTGTTGTTTTTTATTAAAGAATCTAATGGGGCCATGATTAAAGAAAGCGGTGTTTTTAATTCATGGCTGATATTTGTAAAGAAAGATGATTTGAGCTGTTCAAGTTCTTCCTTTTGCCTTTTTACTATTTTCTGTTTGTTTCGTTTTATATAAAAAAATCCAAGAAAAGTTAAGCATCCGGCGAATAAAATAATATATAGTATATAAGCTAAAGGAGTGGCCCAAAAAGGAGGATATATTACAATGGTAATGTTTGTACTTTCCTTCCCCCATTGACAGCTGTTATTTGCAGCATAAACTTTAAAATGGTATGTTCCAGGTGGAATATTGGTATAATTAGCATAGCCTAAGCCATTACCTGTACTTGTTACATTCCAGGAGGCATCTATGCCTTCTAAAATGTATCTGTAGTAAGTCTGTGTAGGGTTTACATAGTTCAAAGCAGAAAACTCAAAGCTAAAAAAATTCTGAAAGTGCTTTAAAGTAATTTTTTTTGTTGAACTAATTGATTGGTTTAATATTATTTCATCATTATATTTCTTTCCAATGTTGATTTCATTACCAAAAAGTAAAAACCTTGTAATTAACGGAGGGGACAACTCTTTTTGCATAGAATCTATCCGGTTTAGGTTAATTTCGTTTAATCCATCAAGTCCGCCCCATATTAACCGTTTATCAGATGTTTTTAAAACCGACCGGGGAATAAATTCACCTTCTATTACACCATCATATCTGTTATAATTAGCAAATGAATAGTTGAAATTAGTTCCATTTTTTGTAATATTTATACTGGTAATTCCATATGCTGTTGCAATCCAAATGCGGCCCGCGTCATCTTCAATAATGGAGCGGATGTTATTATTTATTAGCCCGTCATTTTCATCAAAGTTGTGAAACGTTTTACTTTTCGGATCATATACATTAAGGCCATCTTGGGTCCCAAACCATATTAATCCTCTATGGTCGGTAAATATGTCATGGCATTTAAGATTGTTATGACGAAGCATCCAATATTCTTTATCATTGGGAAAAGATATGGTATTGTCATGGTAGTTATAAACAAACAGTCCGGCATCCCCATAAGCCACTCCTAATATTTTGTTTTCATCAAAATCCATCAATTCAAAAATGCGGCCTAAACCAGATGATTTTTCGTTACGGATAAAAACGCCTGTAATAGGATTGAAAGTACCGAATCCGGAATCAGTACATAAATAGATGCTATCATTTCCTGATTCATACAAATGTTGACACATAAAAGGTAAATTATAATGGTTTATCTGGTCGTTTGTTATGCAATATAGACCATTACGACTAGTACACAACCATATACGGTTTTTGGTGTCTTTAAATAAAGTATTACATTGAATATTTGCCGGAATACCTGAAAATTTATGGATTTTTCTGGTTTTTTCATTATAGGTGTACATTCCAATAGATGTTCCGATTAAAAGGTCTTCATTAAGTTGGGCTAAACAATTAATTCGTAATATATTATCATTTTTGAAAAACGGTTTTCCCAAACTTCGGAACTTAAACCGATCCGGATGATAATAAAATAGTCCTTTATCAACTGTACCAAGCCAAAACCCCCCGTTTCGGTCAAAAAATACGGAGCTAATTTCAGATTCTATAAAATCGTCATTAACAGTAGTTAATTGGGGTAAAAGCTTTATGTTTTGTGATCTTTTATCTGTAAACCAAAGACCTTCCGGGGAGCTAACCCAAAGTTTCCCTGTATTGTCTATGGCCAATGAATTTTGTCTGGATTTTTCAAATATGTTTTCCCATTCTCTGGTTTTAATGTTATAACGTAGCAAATTACCTTCATTCGTATAAGAATTTCTCGATTGATATATATAATGATTATAACTTTTAACTTTTAAAGTTCTGGTATAATTATGTTCCGGTTTGCTATACGGGTTTTCAGTATATAATTTCTTTTTAGTATCTATTTCAAAACATACCATATTGCCAGATTTATAAAACAAGAACAGAAAGTTTTTCAAAACAACTAAATCCAATAACTGGTCAGGATTGTCGTTTAAAGCAGAAACATCGGAAATAAATAAGCTTGCATTATTTTCTTTCGTATTCCGATATAAAAGTTCATCGCTGTCGGTTAAGTACCAAAAGTTTTGATTATTATCAATAAAAATATCTGATAGCTGATTTTCAATACCTTGCAAAGAAAAAATACTATCCATATTTTTCACAAAATTTTGTAGACTAATGTCAAAAAACAAAAGTTTACGGTTTTCTTTGATCCATAAATTATTATCGTTGTCAACATACGCATGGTGACGTGAATTGTAATTTTTAAGTGAATATACTTTTTGTTCATCATAATGCATGTACTTAAAGTTGGTACCGTTGTAAATATTTACCAATCCTTCAGTTACAAAGACCATACGGCCGTCAAGTAGCTGACAGATGGCTCTTACACGGTTATCGCCAAGGCCATTTGTGGTGTT
>JBNLCS010000291.1:0-4149 GCA_050303935.1 Bacteroidales bacterium | reverse complement strand
CTGTGGTGAGGGGGCTATCACAAAGCGTTTATTACAAAATAATTACCGTGTTTTCGCCGGGGATATTGAAAATTCACTGGTTTTTAAACACCGTGATTTTGTACTTACCGATATGAACGAAAAATTACCATTCAAAAAGGGGGAATTTGACGCATTAGCTTGCATAGATGGTATTGAACACCTTGAAAACCCGTTTGCCTTTGTCCGCGAATGTCATAGGATTATTAAAGATAAAGGTGTTTTTTTGGTTTCAACCCCTAATATAAGCGCCATGCGGTCGCGTTGGAGACATTTTTTAACCGGGCATTTTAACAAGGATAAATCCCCATTAAACGAAAATAACCCCAATCCATTGCACCATATCAATATGTTTACCTACCAACGGTTACGATATGTTTTACATACGAATGGTTTTAAAATTGTTAAGGTAAAAACAAACCGTATAAAGTTTGCAAGTTGGTTTTATACAATTTTTTATCCATTTGCGTTTCTAAAAACATACCTTGTTTTCCGTAAAGAGGAAAAAGACCAACAACAACGTAAGATAAACAACGAGATTTTAAAAACACTTTACTCAAAAAGCTTGTATTTTGGCGAGGCAATGATCATTAAGGCAGTAAAGGAATAGTGGTGTTTCTGGTTTTGAAATATTTGTGTAATTAAACCGACCCCTATTGTCTTTTTAAAGGAAAGATAATTTTGAATAAATAGCAGACCTTATCCCTTAATATGTTTTCTTTCTTTTTGTAATCAATGCCACTATCCAGTATAAAAAGCTCAATACTGTAAAAAATAAAGATGTTTTACCTAGATAATCACCATGCTTGGTGTAAAATGTTAGTTTATCATTCGCGTTAACCACCCCTTTAAGGGCCCCTTTTTTCCACCAGCCAAGGGTTTGTATTTGTTCCCCCTTTTGGTTAATGATTGATGAGGTGCCTGTGTTGGCTGACCTTACAACACTTCTGCGGTTCTCAATTGCCCGCAAACCAGAATAATAATTCAGGTGGCGGTGGCTTTGCGTGTCGCCCCACCAACCTTCATTTGTAATTACAAAAATTAGGTTTGAACCTTTTTTAACATAATCAGTCACATATTCACCAAAAATATTTTCATAACAAATAACCGGTGCAATGGAAATCGAGTCACGGGCAGAAACAAGATTTTCTCTTTCCTTTTGTATTGCATGGCTTCTGAAAGTACCCCCCAAACGTACCATGAGTTTTCGTAGAAAACCAAACAAACGTGGATAAGGCATTTTTTCAACACCTACAACCAGTTGCGATTTATGGTAAATTTGTATATTTTTCGATGTATCTATTTGTAAAGCAGAGTTATAGGTGTCGAAATAAATATCAGTATTTCTGTATTTTTGCGCTGTTACGCTTATATCTTCATTTTGTTTAAATTCTTTTTTTAACGTAAAGCCGACTATAAAATTAGCTTGGGGCAGGTTTTTTAAATAATTTCTTATAAGGGTAACATATTTATCGTCGTTTAACGTGTAGATATCAGAATAACTTGTAACTGCCGTTTCAGGACAAATAATATAATCAGTTAGTGTGTCGGCATATTCCGAGGCAATTTTAATTAAATCAAGTGTTTGCTCAAAATGAGAGCTCCCAAATTTTTCATAGGGGTCCACATTGGGTTGGACAGCCACCACATGAACAGGTTTTTTCTTTTCTTCATAATTTTTAAAAATAGTTAATGAAATAATTATAGGTGCAACGATTAATAACAGGGTGAAAACAGTATTTTTTAGTACCAGGTTTTTTGGTGTTTTTAACAAGTATATATTAATCGTCCTGAAAATCATAAGATTTACCACCAATACCCACAAACTGCCACCAAACGTACCAGTAAATTCATACCACTGTATGGCTTTGATATCTTTAGCAAATGCATTTCCCAGGTTTAGCCAGGTCCATGATATTTCACCATTTATATAGATATATTCCATGGCCAACCAGAAAATAACCAGGCTGAAATAACCGGTACGTGGGTTCGTAATCTTTTTAAATAAATGAAACAACTGAAAAGTACCGGAATACAAAAATGTATTGATTATAAAAGCGACCAGCATTCCCGCAAAAGAAGCATTTTTAAGCCACCACGTATTTAAAATGTTCCAAAATAAAAAAGCAATGATGGAAAACTTGTAATGTGCCAGTGATGAAATTTTTTTATTTGAAGCATCCTGTTCAATAAACAGGAGGGGCACGAACCCCAAAAACACAAAATACCCCGGGCACCAGTTGGTCCAAGCCAGATGTAATAAAAAACCACTTAATAAGGCAAGTAAATAATATCGTAAATTCTTCATTTCTTTATAGATAGCTTAAATTCATCATTTTTATTATAGCAGTGATTTGCTGCTTGCCAAATCATTCATCGGTTTATTCCGATTAACCGAAAATGTTTATTGATTTTATTCAAAAATCGTAAATATACATAACTTTTTATGAGGAACTTTTGTAAAAAAGGTTAAAATGTTACATTCATTTTTGTCAATATCCGGATAAATTTCTGAAAGAATAGCTGCATTGGCACCAGGTCTTGGCATCTTGCTTATCCATTTAAACAATACCCTGGTCGACCATGGCATAAGCCACCTTTAAAAAACCGGCGACATTTGCCCCTTTCACATAATTAAGGTAATTACCATCCATACCATATTTTACACATTGTGCATGAATATCTTTTATAATATGATGAAGTTTCGCATCAACTTCTTCTTTTGTCCATTGCAGTTTCATGGCATTTTGTGTCATTTCTAGTCCTGATACGGAAACACCCCCGGCGTTTGCAGCTTTTCCCGGGGAGAAAGGAATTTTGTTTTTGTGAAATATATCAATGGCTTCCGGGGTGCAGCCCATATTGGATATTTCCGCAACAAGCATTACTTTGTTCTTTATTAATCGCGTGGCGTCATCTCCATCCAGTTCATTTTGTATAGCGCAAGGCATAGCAATATCGCAATCAACTTCCCATGGTTTTTTCCCTTTGAAAAATTTGACCCCAAATTCTCTGGCATAAGGTTCAACAATATCATTGTTTGATGCCCTTAATTCAAGCATATAGTCAACCTTGTCACCCGTGACCCCTTCGGGATCATGTACATATCCATCCGGACCGGACAGGGTAATAACTTTTGCTCCAAGTTCATTTGCCTTGCTCACGGCACCCCAGGCTACATTTCCAAATCCCGATACACAAATTGTTTTACCCGTAATGTCTGAATTTAAATATTTAAGCATTTCGTTCACAAAATAAATACCTCCAAATCCTGTAGCCTCTGGTCTTATCAGGCTACCTCCCCAGTTACTTGATTTTCCTGTAATGGAGCCATTATGTCTGCGTGTAAGTTTTTTGTACATGCCATAAAGGTAACCAATCTCACGGCCCCCAACCCCAATATCCCCGGCAGGCACATCCGTTTCAGGTCCGATCATCTTATGCAATTCAAGCATAAAGGACTGGCAAAAACGCATGATTTCAGTATCTGATTTACCTTTAGGATTGAAATCGGAACCACCTTTTCCGCCTCCCATAGGCAATCCGGTAAGGGCATTTTTAAAAGTCTGCTCAAACCCGAGGAATTTCAATGATCCTAAGTTAACGCTTGGGTGAAATCGCAAACCTCCCTTATAGGGGCCTAATGCATTATTAAACTCCACACGAAACCCACGGTTTACTTTAACATTTCCCTGATCATCAGTCCAGGGTACCTTAAAAATAAATGTCCTGTCGGGTTCAGTAATTCGATCAATCAGGTTTACTGTTTTAAATTGCGGGTGTTGGTTATATGCATTTTCAATTGATTCCAACACTTCTGTAACGGATTGAATAAATTCCGGTTGTCCCGGATTTTTAGAGCGGATTTCTTCTATTTTGTCTTGTATATTCATTTTTTGATATTAAATAGTACTTTCATAAAACTAAAAATCAGGCTTGAACATAATGCCATTCCCAATTTTTCCATCTATGCATATTTTTAAATTTTTTTTAAAAGAAATAATTTTTATATGATCATCCTCATATTCTCCTTCAGAATTTAATAGATACTGATGATTAATTATATGTTTTTTGTGTTTTCCAATGGTAAAGTAACCAATTCCAAACTGCACCAAATTATGAAAAAAATGA
>JBNLCS010000290.1:0-10953 GCA_050303935.1 Bacteroidales bacterium | reverse complement strand
AAAATATAGCATGGGTACACAGGTAACCAAACAAAAATTTCAGATCATTGAAATTGATATAAAAGGGGCAGGAAGCGAGGTCATCCTGTCCAAAGTAACCGAGGCCGACCACGATGAGATAACCGGCGTGGCCCTGTTTAAAATCGGGGGTACGCATGGCCACGGGACATTCGGGGTAAAGATAGCCGGTGAGGAAGTTTTTCCACATAATTTCCATGCCGGCCTTATTACCCTGGATTCTGAAAATAAAAACATCGTGCTCAACGATGTGCTCTGGCCGGTGAAGAAGAAGGGCAAGGGTTCCGTGGTACAAATCGAATACCGGGAACCTGCAGGTGGCGCTGCCGGAAAATTATGGTTGTACCTGGTAGCACAAAAAAATTGTAATCCATGAACCGGGACAACCAACATATCACCGGGATTTGCTATTACCCTGTTGAAATAGTTATAGACGGGCCAGGCAAAGAAGTAAAAACCGAATCGGCACTGCCGTTGACCTATGATAAAGTCGAAGGCGTGGCCATCCTGCACCCCGGGGGCAACCATGGCAACGGCACGTTGGAACTAAGCGTTGCCGGGGAAGAAATTTTTCCCAAAGGTTTCCATGCAAGGGCATATATGATGGAGCAAAGCAGCCACCATGCCCAAGCATTTATCAACAGGGGGATAGACAGTTACCTGTACCGGTTTGAAGAAAGGGCAAAAGGAGCCACGGTATCCGCAAAATACACAGAGCCCGGTAATGGGGAAAGCGGTGTGTTGTATTTGGTCTTTAAACTGACAAGACAGGCAACATGCAGGTAAAACACGCGGAACTATTTGCAGGGATCGGGGGCTTTAGCCTGGCTGCCCGGTGGATGGGCTGGCAAAATGTTTTCCTGGTCGAAAAAGACCCGTGGTGCCGGGACAGGTTAAAAATGAATTTTAACAAAACGGATATTTATGGCGACATTAAAAGGTTTAACGGGAAGAAATACAACGGACAGGTCGATGTCCTTTCAGGTGGGTTTCCCTGCCAGCCTTTCAGTTACTCCGGGAAGCGAAAAGGCCAGGGTGATGACCGTTATCTCTGGCCTGAGATGTATCGGGTTTTTAAAGAAATCCGGCCCCGATATATCGTGGCTGAAAACGTTCCTGGTATCATCGGCATGGCACTCGACAAGGTGCTTGATGACCTGGAGGGTGAAGGCTACACCTGCTGGCCGCCCCTTGTTATCCCTGCATGTGCAGCCGGTGCCGACCACAGGAGGGAACGGGTATGGATTGTTGCCCACGCCCATGGCAACGGACGCGAAACACTTTTACACGGTGACAAGGCAAACGGCCATCCGAAGGGAAGGCCACCAGGTAAATGTTGTCCATGCCCTGTTACTGCGGAGCAATTTGAAGAAAGCTTTGCTCAACCCATATTACTCACTGACAAGGATGGGCTTCCCCCGGCAGTGGACAGTATGAACATTTTAAAGGCTTCTGGGAACGCCATTGTCCCCCAGGTGGCCTATATGATTTTTAAACACATAAACACGTTTTTAAACTAAACCGATACAAACAATGATAGCATTAAACCAATATTACCAAAAAGTCCTGGAAGAAACAGAAAAACAGCAAATCATCGAAATTGCCATTCCGGGGGCAGGCCAGACGGTCTCGTTTGATATACAGTCCCTCACTGCCATGCACGAAATTATAGGTGTTGTACTCTATAACCCAAACCCCAGGACTGCCGGGCACGGTACCCTTCGCCTGCGCATTGGTGGCACTGAAATCCTCCCGGAAGGTTTTCATGCCGACCTGCTTGCCAGGTTCAACCAGGGAGAGGTAAATGCCAAAGTGGGGTTCGCGTTCAAGGAATATATTTTTCCTTACAAAACAAGGGCAAAAGGGGAACCGGTACGGATAACCTACAGTGAACCCCCTGATGGCGGCGTGGGAAAACTATATTTATACCTGTTGGGAAAGTATGACAACAGCAACCTCCCCATTACAAATTACCGCTTCCAGGTACTTGGTTTTACCGTACCAAAAGGCAGCAATGAGAAAGACGTGGAGGTACCTATAGATGAAAAGGCACTGCAAAGCTGTTCAAAAGTAGTAGGGGCCTTTTTTGTCGGGAACACGAACCGTATCAAACAGGTAAAACTTTGTATTGATGGGACATCTGTTTTCCCAGAAGGGATGGCCGGGCAACTGGTGACCAAAGAGATGGTAGAGGCCGGGTCTATCTCAAACGGTATTTTCACAAAACACCTTATCCCCTTTTCTTACCTTCTCCACCCGTGTGATGTAAAAGCCGGGAATTCAAAGGTTGAAGGGGGCTTTTTGGCAACACCGCACCCGGACAAGGATTATAACGTTTTCCTCTATCTCATAAGTAAAGTATAATGGCCTGCAAAAATGAATATATACATATTATTGATTTACCGGGCGCACAGGACAACATCCTGGCAAATGTCCCACTGAACGACGAGATCGATGTGGTAAAGGGGGTTTTTGCCGTTGCCTACGTGCCCATTAACGGTGCGCTGGCTTTAAACGGCTTCAGGGAAGGGGGACAGTTTAAGGCCGGCCTTGTATCGGTCAAATTCGGCCATTCGGAAACGGTGTACTCGGTACCCCTTTACTTTCAATGTTTACAAGGTTTTACACCCGGTGAGGAAAACAAGTACAACGATAACAAACAACTCCTTTTCCGGCCGGTGCCACTTTATGAGAAGATAGGGGCAAATACCCACCTGAAAGTAAAATACAGGGACACACTGTCGGCATACCGTTTCAAGTATAACATCAAGATTTTTCTAACCTATATTGACAAGTAGCATGTACGGGGAAAATGACATATTACAAACCATTATACACCAATCCGTAAAGGGGTACACAAGCTGGCAGGTAGGGCCAGTCTGGGTCTCGGTGGAAAACAATGAAAGGGAAATAAACAGGCCGGAAATCCTGCCCGAAGTTGCACAAGCAGGCCCGCACCATTACCGGGAGGTTTCCAAGACCCTGACCCTGGGTAACGATATTTTGATCCTTACCAGCAAGGAACCGGACATCCCCTTGAGTGCCACCCTGACCCTGGAATCGCATGACAACCTGTTCACAATTACCAGGGCTGAATATGCCATTATTACCTATTACAGGTTCCAACCTTTTTCAAGGTACCTGAAAATACACCTGAAAGATTATGGTAATTACGTGCCCTTTCATCTTGAATTCTTAAAAATAACGCCCGGCCCTGGCCCGTGCCATGCCATTGGCCATTTAGGCCAACAAACCTGGGGCAGTGCCCAACCCGGCCATAACCCAACGTGTAAAAACATGGAACAATGATAGAACTCAATAAAATAGACGAAATAGCCAACCGGTTAAGGCAGTACGGGCTTGACAACAAGCCCCGGTACTTCAACATGTACTACACCAACCCGCATTTCAACTCGCCGCAGTTACTGGCAGAGCGCATATCCGGGGAGAAGGAATTCCGGAACCGTGTCCATGAAGCCATCAACACCTACGATGCAGAAAAGGTCATTGTTGAAGAGTTTAACCAAAAGGCAAAAAGCATTAAGGAACCGGTAAATACCGTTGAGATAATTATAAAGGATAAAAACAGCATCAATATTTACCCGGCCATGCGGCCAAGCAAAGAAAGGGAGGGTGCAGGACGGGACAACCCAGGCGACCCCTTTGAAAAATTTGGCGGCTTCGAGGGCTTTAAAAACGAGGTGCGCGGCGAGGTGGCCAAGGAATACCAATTGATCCGGGAGCAGGAAGATAAACAGAGGCTCCTTGAGGAGAACCGCGAGCTTGCCCGGGAAAACCATGAACTGGTTGAAGACAATACCAACCTTTACGAGACAAACCAGGAATTAAGCGAACAGGTACAGAAATTACAAAAGTATGTCCCGGAAAACCTGAAAATCGGGGATGTGAGCCTGGTCAAAATGATCGGGTCGGTACTGGGGACTGCCACGGAGACTTTCGTGAAAAACGTGGTGACAAGGAACCCTGAAAAGGTAAAGGAGTACCTGGGCGAAACAGCCTTTCAGCAACTTTCCGGCTTGCTGGACGATGATACCGGGGAAAAAATCAATGAGGAAACGTTACAGGGGCAGGTGCAGGAACTCCAACCGGTAACAGGCCATCCCGGTCAAGAAGAAAAACACCTGGCCGTTGCCAGTGCCATACATGAGTTGAACAGCCGTATCCCTTCCGGCCAACTGGGAAAGATACAGCTTATTTATTACTACTTCCTGAATGAAGATGAGACAATTAACAAGGAAAAACTTGATGAGATAATCCAATTTATTAACACCCAAAAACAATCGGACGATGAATAAGTACATGCCCACTTTTAAGATTGTGGCAGGTTCCCCGGAAGAAGCCGCAGAAATAAGCAACATGTTCATCAACATGATGAACTACATGCCCAATGAAAAACTGGTGAAAGCTGCCCGAAAAGTTAATGCCGACCCGGTAAAGAAAGTAACCAAAATGAGTAAGTACATTACTTTATTATGACCCCTGCTGCTTACATAGCAAAAAAGGTGGCCGGGAAAAAGGCAACCGGTGATCCACCCGCCAATGCACCATCCGATAACATGGCCGATATTAAAAGAAAGGCCGTTGTTGCCGGGTTGGGTGCCCTGGGCCTGGGCATATCCTACCTGGTTGGCAAAAGAATTATTAAAAATATCCGGAAGAAACATACCGAAAGACGGTTCACAGAGGAATCACAACAGGCACTTATCCTGCGGTCGGCCATGAACCCGTCCGGGGCTTCCTGGCTGATGTGGATGGATGGTACCAAAGAAAAAGCTATCTATGATGTTGCAGCACAGATTACCAACTTTAAAAAAGTACAGCAGGACTACCAAAACCTGTACAACCGCTCCCTGGTAGCCGACCTGCAAAAGGAACTTGGCACGGATGAGTATATTAAATTCATGAATATTATCAATTCGGGAGGTATCCAAAACTCAAATGTAGACAGTATCCCAGGTGACAATACAAATTCCCGGGCTGAAACGGATGACGGTAGTATTAAAGGTAAGGTAATCCTTATTGAAAAGGCTAGTAAAATATATGAAAAATTTACCTGGTACCCCTTTGGGAGCGTGAAGAATGTTGGACCGTATTATTTTATTAACCACGTGGCAACAGGGAATATCAAAAGGTTAAATGCCGGGTACGGGTTTACCATCCCTTTCGTGGAGACCCGGGTCAAGACAGCAGAAGGAAGCGTTAAGACTATTTATATTGCGCAGAAGGATGTAAAGCTTGTATCGAAAGAGGACTTCTCAGCCAATTACAGGGACAAATACACAAAACTCATTTTCAGGGACAATGACTTTTAACAAAAACATAGGGCTTGGTGTAGGTATTGGCGTAGGGGTTATCGGCTTGGTAGCCCTTATTATTAAAGAAAAAGACCATTTGGTCGATTTTTTACCCGTTTTTCAAAACTTTTTTGGTGGTCCCGATATATTGGTTGGCTATCCCAGGGGGATAAGAAATAACAATCCTGGGAACATAGAAAAATCATATACGCTTTGGAAAGGTGAAATCCCTCATTTAAAGAATACCGATGGAAGGTTCAAACAGTTCTATAATTATGCCTATGGTGTAAGGGCTGCTATCCTGAACGTTAAAGCCTATGCAAAAAAGGGGTTTACCACGCCAAGGCAGATAATCAACCGCTGGGCGCCACCAGGTGAAAACAACACCGAAAATTACATCCGTTTTGTGTCTGGTTACACCGGTATCCCTGAAAACACTCCTGTCCCTTATGAGAAGCAAACCATTCAGAAATTAATTGAGGCCATTATCATTAAGGAGAATGGCAAATTATACCTAAACCAAACCGATTTTGATAAAGCCTGGCAACTAGCATGATTAGACTGTTCAAATATGATAAATGCAGCGAATTCGCTGATTTCCCTAACGACTTGTTCAGGAGGACTGACATTACAATTAGCTTTATTCATAACGAGGACAAAGTGATTATTGACAACCAGGGTTTTAAGCTTTCCACGGCTCTCTATATTCAAGGGTGTGGTTCCCCTTCAAATAGTGTGGGGACTTCGCTTTTTATAAAGCTCAAAACCAATATCAAACTGGCATTACAAAACCTTTTAAGTTGTTAAAATGGACTTTAAGTATTTCAATATAAATCACAATAGTACACTGGACGAGATTAAAATCCAGTACCGAAACTTGTCTAAAGAACACCATCCTGACATGGGTGGTGATACTACCATTTTTCAGCAAGTAAATTTTGAATACCGGCAAGCGTTGGAACTTTTAAAACAAAGAGCTTGTCAGCAGAATGATACAAACCTTTTTAAGCTGATAAACGAGCATATATACAGTATTGACGGGTATATAAACAGGCTCAATGTCCCGGGACCTTTTAAGCCGGCTATTTTATACCTGGTTGAAAGGGGTATTAACGGACTAAGCAAAGTGATCACTTCAAAACTGGATAAAGATGCAAATAAATAAAACAGCGAAAATACTGCTAACCACTGGTATAACCTTATTAACAGGGGCCCTTTTCTTTGGCCGGAAGGCAAAGGCAGCTTCGCTGAACAGGTATACCCTCCCGGCACAGGGCAATTCACCTTCCGGTACGGTGGTTATTACCAACCACGATACCGTGTATGATTACAAATATGAAAATGGCAGGTGGTTTACCAGGAAAAAAGGTGCGGCAACATGGATTGATATGCAGGCAGCCCTTTTCCCCCAGGCTTATCAAAAGGCCGTTTCAAGATTAAAAAAATATATTCATCATTAAATTTTTAAATCATGGCAACAAAAAAAAGAAAAACCAAAAGGCCAGGTAGTAAAAAATCGGCCAATAACAAACTAAGCAGGCAGGGTTCGGAAATCATGCGGATAGCCAAACGGATCCGTAAAGCCAACCCAAAAAAGAAGTGGATAACTTGTGTAAAAGAGGCTGGTAAGGAGTTCAAAAAGCAGGCTTAGCCTGTTTTATTACAAGTAGCAAAATAACTTTAAATTAAGTCCATTACCAAACAAGTAAGACAGTATTTCAAAATGGGTATATGAACCAATACCAGCTAAATAAAGAGATTGAAAAATTTATTAAGGAAAAGGATAGCAAAAAACAAAGCTATTCAAAGGAAGATATTGCCTTTATCAATCAATATGGGGGAGCTGGGGGACAAGGTTCAAAAGGGGCAAAAGGTGAAGGTGTTTTATACGAGTTTTATACACCTGATTTTATTTGTGAATTGATGTATAAACTTGCTGTACATTATGGCTACTCAGGTGGTTCAATCCTTGAACCATCCATTGCCACCGGAAGGATTATCAAACCATTCCCTGATAAAAGCAAAGTAGTGGGTTTCGAAATTAATCCAATTACCAAACGGATTACTGAAATAACATATCCAAAAGCTACAATCTATGAGGGTTATTTTGAAACTGCCTTTCTGAACCCACCCCGGTTCACCTCCAGGATACCAACAGGTCAGCTCACCTGGTTAGAACAGTATCCTTTCAGTTTGGTTATAGGCAATCCGCCTTATGGGAAATACAAGAACCTGTATAGTTCTTACTTCCGAAAACCCAGGATGGCACAAATTGAGATGTTCTTTATGTATTATGGGTTGATGCTTTTAAAAAAAGGTGGGTTATTGGTTTATCTGACAAGTAGCAATTTTTTGCGAAACGGCATTACTTACAATTCCGAAAAGAAAGAAATGGAACGCATTGCCAAACTGGTTGATGCTTACCGGTTACCACCTGTTTTTAAAAATTCGCAAGTTCCGGTTGATATTATAATATTTAAACGCAAATAACTATGGGCAAGTACAAGCAAGGAAGAGAAGTAATACTTTTTGGGACAGAAGATAAAATTCAGGTACCGGAAATAAGGGTAAGGTATAACCGTGGGAAAGACCATACAAAGATTAAGGATAGTAAAGGTACTTATGAGTTCTTATTGAAAATATATGGAAGAAATATATCCATCCAGGAACAAATGATTGCTTTGTTTTTGGACAATAGCCTGAATATTCTTGGTTATTACAAACACACGATCGGCACACCAACAGCATCCCTGATTGATATTCCTATGATTTTAGGCATAGCCCTAAAGTCTTTAGCCCGAAATATCATTTTGAGCCACAACCATCCATCGGAAAATGCAATTCCTTCTGATTCGGACAAAAAAATTACAGAACAAATGTCCAAGGCTGTAAGACCAATTAAACTTATACTGCTTGACCATATTATCGTAACTAAAAACAACGGATTTTATTCGTTTGCCGACAATCACCAGCTAACTGGAATCTCAAAGGATAATAATTCAATTGAGCAACAATTAAGGCATGAGATATTTGAGCAATTGAGCAATGTTACGGTCTCAAATGCGCCTAAAGTATTTCGGTTAATCCAATCAGAAAGCGGTTATCGAAACGTAGAGCAACGAATTATTAACCTGGTTATTCGGGACAGGATTACACCGTCCGCTTGTATACCCCAAATAGAGAATGAACTTTAATGCAAAGGGATGCCACACATTGGAGAGCCCGTCTTGATGCTATTGAGCAAATAATTATTGAAGAAAAAGGCGGAGACCGGTCAGAGAAAAACAATTTTTCTGTACTGCTTAGAAACGGCATTGTACCCCTCGAACTAAAAGACAGATACGATGAAGCATATAGGCAACACCTTAAAGCCTGGGTGCAAAGTGGCAATGAGCAACCATTATCATTTTCAGAAATAACACGCTTTAATACCTGGTTCCTAATCCACCCTGAAAAGGTTGCAGGAAAAGAAACTATCACGACAAGCAGGGAATTTCCTATTTCAGTAAAGGGTACTGAAACCGATATATTAAAAATTGTCAATAGAACAATTCAGTCTAAACCGAACATTAGCAGGGCTAGGATAGTCAGGGCAAAAGCAGAAGCAAAACTAAAATTATTAAACCTTTTAAAAGTCTGAATCATGGGATACATAGAAGGATTATCAGGAGCAAATAATCTCGGTGAATTGCCGGATTTTTATAGCAAGCTTATCAGTAAAAACAGGGGCAGTATCAGCAAAGTTTTAAAACGGGCTGATAGATTAAACGGTTTGGGCAAGCTTCCCCAGCCTACAAAGAAAATGTTATCCTTTAATGATATGGTCCGGCTTTATAATGCCGGTATTTCTGATGATGAAATCCGCGCCTGGGTTTGGTACAGACGTTCCATTGGTATTCCTATGCATGGTTGGGAGAAATACTTTATCGATTCCAGTTCCGGACAAAGTGAAAACCTGTTATTAGCCAAACAAGAAACACTTATAAAAGACAATCATTTCAGGGACTTAAAATATGTGCCAACCGGAACTATTTTGGGCAAGAAAATCAATAAAACCCACAAATACGGCACAACCACTTACCAATTCTTCCGGGACAGTGAGGGAATTAAAATGGCAGACATTAACCATATCACGGATAGCTCCAGCAATATTAAAACAGACCCGAAAAAATTAAACGATCTGGTAAAAAAAGGGGTACTGTTTTATCTCGGTGGAGAACTTCTACCTTACCCTGTGTATGCTTATGGCAATATGTATGACCGTGAATTGGAATTGAAAAAGGACGAAAAGAATATTATAGATACTTATGGAAGGTTGGTCTTTGAGAATCATAAAAAAGTAATTGAAGAAAGTAAACCCGAACTTCTTTCAATTACAAATCCTGACCCAAAACAACGACCCAAGATACTATCTGTATCTAAATTTTCTATGAACAAGGAAGATGGAATAGATACCCGCATTGAAGAATTAAGGGCTGAAACCGGATTGGTTCTGGATGCCAAAACCACTTTACTTTCTGCTTTTAAAACATGGTTAAGAAGTCTTGACCGTAGTGAATTTGAAGAAAGCACCGCATACAATATCACTTATTACTATCTCGACAACCATAATGCACCGAGAGACAGCTCTCCTGAAGAAAAAGCAGAATTAAAGCGTTCAACCCGGAACGAAGGTGAACGTTTGTTCGACCGCTTTTTACATGAGGCTTTGAGTTTTGAAGAACAACAAAAGCTGGATTTCACCTGGAACCGAATGTATAACGGTCAAAGCAACATTGCCCACCACAAAATACCAATCGGTTTTGAAGCCAGTTCCCGTTTTCAGAATTTTGATTTTGAACTAAGACCTGCCCAACGTGAAGGGATTGCTTTTATGGAAATGGTTGGCTCAGGAATAATTGCTTACGATGTTGGAGTTGGTAAAACAATTACAGCCATTGCCGAGATAGCTAATTCGCTGCAATCAGGAAAATGTAAAAGACCTCTGATAATTGTTCCCAATCCTACCTATAAAAAATGGATTAATGAAATCATTGGTTCAAATGATGATAAAGGGAACTTTGTAGAAGGGATTTTGTCGGGCACAAAAATCATCATTAATGATTGGTACAACCTGGGTACTTCCTACACCCGTAAACACATTCAAATTGAAGTTAAAGATGGTAAACCGAAAGTAAGTTATCGTACGGATAAGAATATTGATTTTTCAAAACCTGTTCCTGAGAAATCCATTACTATGGTTACTTATGAAGGATTTAAGAAAATTGGTTTTGGCAACCAGGTAGCCAACGAGCTATTTTATGAGCTGGTTAATATCCTTCACCAATCCAATGTAGATAAATCTGCTCGTGATACAGAAATTGAATATCAGAAATACCGCGAGAAAATTGGCGTAGGATTAAAGGATACCGTTGCCGACATTGACATATTAGGTTTTGATTACATTGTTATAGATGAAGCTCACAATTGCAAGAATATATTTGCCGGGGTTAAAAAAAATAATGAAGGACATAAACGCTTTGGTATGCAGGGAGCTGTTTCTGAATCAGGTATCAAAGCCTTTTTTCTGACTAATTATTTACAACGTAAATTTGGCCGGAATGTAATGCTTCTAACAGCT
>JBNLCS010000289.1:0-1426 GCA_050303935.1 Bacteroidales bacterium | reverse complement strand
TACTACTTTTCTTTAAAACGAAAGAATCACTTTTATCGATTTTATATTATTTATTTTAAAACTATCAACCCTTGTAACCAACTGCTTTCTTTTTTTTCCTTCTTGCTTAATCATTTTTGAATGTTCTAATTCAATAGTTGTTTTTGCATACGATTTTAAAACCCCTGTTAATTTCTCTCCTGTTTTAAGTAACAACTCAACCTCTTTTCCAATGTTCTTAAGGTATTGTTCCTCTACCATGAACGGATAACCAATTCCTGCCGAAGATACTTCAAGTTCAAAATCTTCTGTATCCCTGTCAAGACACGATTCAATAAACCTGCTGATTTCCACACATTCATCTATGGCCACTCCTTTGTTACTATCAACATATACCATAATTTGATTACTTTTTGTAATCTTTAGGTCAACCAAAAAAATATCTTTTTCAGAAATGGCTTTCCCTACTATTTCTTTTACCTGTTCAATGCCGTACATTCCAGTAGATATAATCAAAAAGGGGACTTTTGTGTCCCCTTATCAAGTTGAATCTCCACAATCGCTTGCAAAAATATAAATATTACTTTAATTAGCAAAAGAATATTACTTAATTTACCACGATAAAAGAGCCGATTAAGAATACATATAATAATGGAACCCTCATAGAGTGATTTGATATGAAATATAATCCCTATACAAAAAATAGATAGTTAAAAATGAGGTACTTAATATTTTTAAACAAATGAAACATCCATGCACTGAACTTCACAACAAAGACATGAACAAAACATGGATGTTCCATGGCCAGCTATTACAAATGATAAATGTATTTCATTATAAAACAGATGTTTAATTAAATTTTATTCGAGTGAAACCCTCATGCACTGGTTTACACAACAATGACTTGATTAAACATGAGGGTTCCATGGTAATTAGAAATACAAAACTAAAATAATATAAATCGTTTAATTGAAAAACAATACGTTAAATCAAGTTTATACGAATGAAACAAACAAACAAAAGAAAAATTATTAACGATCCGATATATGGATTTATTGAGATAAAATTTGACCTGATCTTTGACCTTATTGAACATCCCTATTTTCAAAGACTTAGAAGAATAAAACAATTGGGGCTGACCAACTATGTATATCCGGGGGCTAACCATACACGTTTTCAACATGCCCTGGGTGCTATGCACCTTATGTCACAAGCAATTGATGTGTTGCGTAATAAAGGAATTGATATTAGCCTGAAAGAAGAAGAGGCTGTAACCGCAGCAATTTTACTGCATGATATTGGTCACGGCCCTTATTCACATGCCCTTGAACACGCCATTATTGAAAGACTTAACCATGAAGAACTTTCATTATATATTATGAAAGAACTAAACAAGGAATTTAAGCAGAAACTTGACCTTACCATTACAATTTTCAACAATAATTAC
>JBNLCS010000288.1:0-3228 GCA_050303935.1 Bacteroidales bacterium | reverse complement strand
GGAAAACCCGTTATTTTTGAATGCAATGCCCGGCGCAATTTCGCGATGGCCATTACAACCCTGCAATATGCCCATGCAAACCAGCAAGAGACTATTGCAACCCTGCTATACACACAGCAATTTCGCGATGGTCATTACAACCCTGCAATAAGCCCATGCGAACGTGCAAGAGACTATTGCAACCCTGCTATGCACACAGCAATTTCGTGATGGGCATTACAAACAGTAATAATCCCATGTATTGCAGCAACTGCCCCTTGCCAAGTTGCCAAAGCATTAACAAATGATAAAGGTTAACCGGAAATTTTTTAAAAAAGTATCCACATAAAATAAGCCGTTATTGACTGGTAAAAAGGAAAGTTATATCTTGCGCAAGCCGGAGTAGAAAAATAAACGGTTACAAATGCTTACAAACGCTTACAAACGTTTAAATCGGATATATTGTTAAAAATGAAGTATTTAAAAGAAAATATAAGAATTATGGATAAAGCCGAAATATACGAATGTTTTGGAAAAAGTTCGTATATTGAAATGTTGAACTAAACCGCCTTTAGGCGGTAATCCAAGAATTTCGTTAATTGCAGGTAATACTAATTTAAATATTTATAGATATGAAAAAAAAGTATCCAGGAGCAATTGCTCCAAGAAATGCGTATTCGTAACTATTCAGAGCGCACTATTATTACCTATTCAGGTTTACTTTCTAAATTTTTAGAATATTCCCAACTGGAACTATCTGAAATAAGTTCCGATCACCTAAAAGATTATATCTATTATAGGTTAAAAAAGGATAATATTTCGGTATCGACGATTAACCAAATTATCAGTTCATGGAGAATAGTTTACGTTCATTTGTTGAACAAAAAATGGGAAGGTTGCCGGATTTTGCGCCCCAGGAGGATCAAGAAATTACCAGTTGTATTGTCGCAACAAGAAGCACGCTCCCTGATAGATGCCCCAAGGAACTTAAAACACAGGGCCATACTCCACTTAATGTACTCGACCGGGATAAGAAGAAACGAACTGTTGATGCTTAAAGTTTCCGACATAGACTCATCACGTATGGTAGTCAATGTCCGGCAAGGGAAAGGGAAAAAAGACCGTCAGGTTATATTGCACCCAAAGGTATTAGGGATATTGCGTGAATACTTTAAAAGGTACCTACCCAAAACATACTTGTTTGAAGGTTATGGTCCGCAGAAAAGCTATTCGGCCTCCAGTTTGGCGAAAATCATAAAAAAGAACGCAAAAGATATAGGTATCACCAAAGAAATATCAGCGCATACTTTACGTCATTGTTTTGCGACCCACATGCTGGAGAAAGGGGCAAATCTTAGGGTTATCCAGAAATTGATGGGGCATGCATCGATCAAAACGACCGCTATATACCTTTCGTTGGCCAATATTGACAATAGTAAATTACCAAACCCGTTGGACAATAATGAATAATATAAACACAAGGCAAGCCACAGAGCTTGCCGACATCCTTCGGATAGGAATAAACGCGTACCCTTATAAACTTAGCACAGAGCAACATAAAGCTGTTAAAAGTATTATATCGTGCAGGACAATGGGACTTGGAGGCCATATAAAAGAATGTGGCCAATGTGGATATACCAAGCCGGCATATAACTCATGCCGTAACCGTCACTGTCCAAAGTGCCAGTATGTAAAACAAGCGCAATGGGTAGACAAGCTGGCAGGGAACCTTATACCTGGAAAATATTACCATGTGGTATTTACCCTTCCCCACGATCTGTTGTCTTTGATAGAACATAACAAGCGCGAGTGTTATACAATATTGTTTAAAGCAAGTTCTCAGGCATTGTTAAAAGCATGCGGCAATATTGATTTTTTAGGTGCACAGGCTGGTGCCGTTGGCATATTGCACACATGGGCACAAACATTACATTACCACCCTCATATACATATGATTGTGCCTGCTGGTGGGCTATCGGAAGATGGCATGGAATGGAAAACCACAAAAAAGAAATTTTTTCTTCCTGCTACGGTTTTGTCAAGGATTTTCAGGGGCATTATGATCAAAAAACTCCAAGAGGCCCTTGATAAAGGAAGCATAGTATTACCAAGTGGCATCCCTGGTTTTTCTGGATTAAAAAAGCAACTATACAGCAAAGACTGGAATGTTTACCTGAAAAAAGCATTTGGTGGTGCGAACAGTGTGTTAAAATACCTTGGCCAATATACCCACCGTGTAGCTATTTCCAATAACAGACTGGTTTTGGCCGAAGGCGGAAAAGTGTCGTTTAGATATAAAGACAATAAGGCAAACGGAAAAATAAAAACCATGGAGCTGGACACCAACGAGTTTATCAGGCGGTTCCTACAGCATATATTACCAGACAATTTTTATAAAATAAGGTATATAGGCATATTAGCCCCTGTAAATTCAAAAACTAAAAAAGCCCAGTGCATATCAATAATAGGGTTAAGCACCTATATACCATCACTTGAAGGGCTAAATGCAACCTGCGTAGTTGAATCAACCGTTAAACCCGATATTTTAGCATGTCCTAAATGTAAAAAAGGAAGGTTGGTGTATAAGATAAGGGGCGATAGTTAACAGCGTATTAAAATGTTCTTTGATATACCAGAATGCTTAACCCCCATTGGAGGAACAGGAAAGGTATGCCCTTTTTTAAATATTAAAATGCCATAAAATAATATTGAATGAAAAAAAGACTGTTGATTAAAAAAAAAATCAAAAAAAATGGATGCATCAAGAATGAAGATGTAATATAGAATTCCCATAGAATCACGGCGGCGAATTAGTCCAACTAAATTCTATCAATCATTTCATATATGCTTTAAAGTAACTTGTGTACTGTTTGTTAAAATGTACCTTTTATTTACTTTTGGATAACGATTGATAGAATACTATTATGTTGTGTTTCATGCTAAGAGAGACCGTGCAACATATGCCAACGCACATTTGGTACATTTGCAAGCTCCGACACACAAGCTGATGCTTCAGCTTGCAAAAGAGCCAAATTTTTGCCAACACACGATTAAAGTGTACATTTAGAGTTAAATATGATAAAAAGTATTTGATTTGGATAGACAAGATATTACATCAGCAGATGATAAATCGATAGGATTTGACTATCAATTTTACTATTTCTTTTATGCCTTATTGGATTTAAGGCATGGTGAGAAAGTTGGAATTGAAGTCAAAGATGATGTACATATTGACCTTGCAAATGGAAC